>CAZIOB010000108.1:0-10116 GCA_964540755.1 uncultured Prolixibacteraceae bacterium
AGTTTTATTATAAGCTATTGTAAAGAGATAAGAATCAAACAAAGAGAAGTTATCTATATGACCTCTTGATTCCCATATTTTTACGAAAACTTCCTGTACTATCTCCTCAGCATCGGAATCATTTTTTATTATTTGGAGGATAAATCCGAACAGCCTCTTGCTGTATGTCCGGTAAACTATATCGAAAGAAGCCATATCACCGTTCTTCATTCCTTCGATAACCGTATTGTCTATTTTTATAAAAGACCTGCCCATAAAATCAGTCAGTGTATATTCTCTGTTAATTTAAGGAATAAATTTTTTATCTGCTAAAAAATATGAGTATAGTATAGCAAGTTAAAAAATTTATTCCGATCAGTATATTTTTTTCAATGATTTTCAGTTTACAATCTATCTGGCAAGATAAACAACATAAACCTGCCTGCTGCCGGTATGAGTGGAGTTAAAGCCTATCATGTTCCCTTCGGGGCTCCAGCGGCAATGAATATCGCAGCGCCAATGGCCCGTGAATTCTTCGGGCTCAACAAACCTTCCCAATGACATCACTGCCTCGGTTTCCATATCCATCAGATAAATTTTCTGTTCTCTCATATTTCTGTCGGGATATGTATCTGTGACCATCCATTTTTCATCCGGTGAAAAAGTTCCATGTCCGTCATAATCAAGTAACCCTTTTCCCAGCCGTTTATAATCTTTTTGGCCAATTGTAAATAAGACATGTACATATTGTCTGGCTTCATATTTGGCACTTACTAACAGTTCATCATCATTAAGCCAGTCGAAGTGTGAACCTTCCCAGCCATCAGGAAAGCATCTCTGAAGATCTGTCCCGTCCCTGCTGACTGTAAAGGCAGTGGTATTCCTGTTGGGTATTGCACGTGCCAGCCAGAAGATCCTGCTTCCTCCGCGACTGAAAAGGGTATGGTTGAAATATTCAATTCCGTTCTCAGGGACTTCAGGCACTAATTCTTTTATTTGTGCAATGCTGACTATCAATTTTGCCTTTCCTGTTTCAAGATCTACGAGGAACAATCCGTCATCTTCAGGAAATTGCACGTCCGCTTTTGGTGGTTGTCCCCCGCCGCCATAACCATAATCAGTACGTGTGATCCGTAACCGTGAGAAATTAATACTGACGGCTTCTTTGCCATCGGGCGAGACTGCACTGACAGGGTAGGGGATGGTTTTTATCTCTTCCCTGGTATGAACGTTCATAATCACCGAAATGAATTGTCCGTCTCTCAGATCATTATATATTATTAGAGAATCAGGGGAAGTCCCCAGCCAGTGGCACATGCATCCCTGCTGAAAATTCCATGCCCTGGTTTCGGTTAACGGGATAAATTCATAGGTTTCCATATCAACAAGGCCTAATGTTGCAGGATCGTTTTCATCCGGAAGCCTGTGCTTAATATCTGTCTGCAGGACAGTTGCATAGCGTTGATCCCTGCTCCAGCTGTTAATACCGTAATAACTGGCAAACAGGTGTTCCTTTCCGCTTTCAGTGATCTGCACCGGTTCGCTGCATACAGGGAAAACAACTTCAATGCCTTGTTTTTTTTTACTACAAGAAAAAAATATAGTAAGAGAAAATAATAAAAGGAAATTGATTTTTTTCATTGGTTTATGTTTGTTATTCGTTTTCCATAGTCTTTAATTTCTTCTATAACTTGAAAATCTAAAATGAAAATCGATTCCACTTCAGATCTTTAGGTTTACGTCATAACAAAAATACAAAAAATTTTTACCGGGGCATAATCGGCAGATATTAATAAAGAGCGGATTTGCCTGCCGATTTTTTCGAAGCAGATATCCTGGCAGAGAAGGTAATTAGTTGTACTGGTATTTTATCGGGATGAACACCTGATTTTCATTCAGCATAATTACAGAAACATAGAAATGTTCTGTGATTTAAATTCAGCATTTTATCTATTGCCTTTAAAATATTTTATTTCAGACACTTCACAGCACTGTGAAATAATAAATTTTCGATTCCAGGCATGCCTGCAGCATTTTAATTATTTATCCCTCATAAACAGTTCAAATTGTCCGTGCCTGATATTGGTTGATCACTTTTAGGGAAATTGTCAATGATCAGTAATAAATAATAAATTGCTACACTCTTCTTTCCTTGATACGGGCTTTTTTGCCTGTCCTGCCGCGGAGGTAGAACAGTCTTTTACGGCGGACTTTACCTTTTTTATTAACCTGTATCTCTTCAATGAAAGGTGAATTAAGAGGGAAAATACGTTCAACGCCAATATTACCTGACATTTTTCTGACGGTAAATGTTTTATTTGGGTTCCTCCCCTTGATCTGGATTACCACTCCCCTGAAATTCTGGATCCTCTCTTTATTACCTTCTTTAATCTTATAACTTACGGTTATTGTATCTCCGGCAATGAATTGCGGATGTTCTTTTTCAACTGCAAATTCATTCTCAACCATTCTTATTAAATCCATTTCTGCTATATTTAAATTATTTGTCTGGCAATGTTACACCTTCTGTGTAAGAGATTGCTTAAAAGAAGTGCAAAATTAATACTTTTTTTTATTAGGCAAAGCAAAATATTTTAATGACTTTCCTGATTTAACATTTTAAACTGATCCCCGGTTTTTTCGATGATAATTTTATACCACCACTCCGGATATTCCGGTTGTAACGGCATGGGTATGCCCCCTGTCTCAGTACGTTCAAATTCCCCGTCTTTTTCGCGTTTTATGTTTCCGTCGATATATTTTACCAAAAGATATTCTCCTAGTTCCTTCCAGCGTTGCGTCATGTTGTTTGCCTCATTGACAGAGTATTGTGTTATAAAGTCGCGAGCCTTTCCTTTTTCTCCTGAATTGTACAGTTCTTTAGCCGCTTTATCAATTAGCGGCACATATGTCACAAATTTATTTTCGAGTTCTGCCTGTACTTTTTGAATGTCTTTGATCATATAATTATAACGAAGATAAGCCATGTTAGTGACCTGGTTAAATATCCAGAATGCCGCTGTTTCACTGTATGTCACCATATCACCGTTTCCTTCTGCAAAACATTCGGGTATCTCCGTGATGCCGCAATACATAGGGGCATAGCATGTGCTGTATGAGTCATCAACGCCAAACCAGATAATTCCGCCTATAGGACCGGGCAGCCAGTTACGGCTTTGTGTTATGAATGAAAATCCTGTTTGCTGGGTGGAAACAGCTCTCTCATGAATATAAGTCATTGAATCCACTTCCCAGGTCATGGGCCTCCAGCGGTAAGGCAATTCAAACGGACCGGCGCCTATATCTTTTGTCATATCCAGGGCAGTCCCTTCAAAATGATCGCGCATAAGGCCCATAACATCCTGCACAGTAAGTTTTTTGTCGGGTTTGACCCATAAAGGCATCCTGTTGACCGGGAAATTATTTGGTCCGCCATGTTCAATAATCCCCTTTGCGTATTCTGAATATTTATCCATTCCTGTGGTTACCTTGTTAAATCCCGACCACACACGGGCCTCACAAAACCTTGCTCCTCCGAAGTCAACCGGCGCATATACATCGGAAAAACTAAAATCCTGATTTGTTCCGTTATACCAGCCTTTCTCACGGGCGAAAGAGATTACATCAGGGGCATAAAGACAATTTTCCGGATCATTCAGGGGGAATGTCGTTATTCTTGCCTGGTTGGCATGGCCGCTTATGTATCCGTCAGGTATTTTCATGGCAACCCAGACAGCTCCCTTTTCGCCTTCTCCTTTACCGATCATTTCAAGTATCCATACTTCTTCGGGATCTGAAATTGAAAATGATTCGCCGGAGCTGTAATAGCCGTATTTGTCAGTCAGATCGGTCATGATCTCAATAGCCTCCCTGGCAGTTTTTGCCCTTTGCAGGGTCACATAGATCAGGCTTCCATAATCCATAATGGCATCGCTCTGGCTGCTCAGTTCGCTTCGTCCCCCATAAGTAGTTTCTCCAATGGCTACCTGGAATTCATTTATATTACCAACTACACTATATGTATGGCGCACCTGCGGTATTTGTCCGAGATATTTTCCGGTGTCCCATTCATATATATCACGCATTGCGCCTTCAGGGTAATCGCAAGCAGGCTGATAATACAGTTCACCATATAATGTGTGTGAATCTGCTGCATAGGTTACCATTGTCGATCCGTCAGCCGATGCTCCCCTTGTAACCAAAAAATTCGTGCAACCTTTTGAAATATCTGCGCTAAACAAAAGGATTGCGGTTATCATTATTGCTATTGTCAATCTTATTATCTTCATAATACCAGTTTTTATTAATTGTATCATTTATTTTTTGTTGTTATTTCCATTTATATTCTCTGTCAGCTGTTAAAATTTTAGCTGACTGACAGTTTTATTATTACTTCCGGCAAGTCAGGTAATTACTATCTGTTTTGCTGGTCCCGGCTTCTTTTATCTTTTCACTATTTTAAAACCTTTACATGGTACAACAATAATTTTAAGACCCCTGCTATGATACTGCATCGTCTTATTTCAGGACGTTGCACGCGTGGGCATATATCTTCCTGTAAAATACAATTTTGAGATTCCTGTGAATCTGACAGGATACCTTCCCATAAAAACCACAAATATATAATTATTAACCAAATATCTGAAGGAAGTTTGTCATGTAGGTCTGTAGTGTACGTTAATATGGGGAAGCACAATGAAAAGTTTTAAAAGAAATTATTTTAGAAAGCGTGGAGAGGGCTATGGAAAAACTTTCTCTATCCGGTATGCTTATCCAGAATTATGGCATGCAGATAACTCCTGTGCTGCTGTCCCTTTTGGCTCCCGTTACTGATGCATAACAATTGATATTCCCCGTGTAATGCAAAAGGCCTAAAAATGCAAATATCAAAGCTTCTTTATAATTAATTAACTGATCAGATGGAATTATGATTTCCGCTGGTGAATATTTTTGTATCAGATCAACCAGGAATAAATTGAAGGCGCCACCTCCGGTTACAAGCATTTTACTATTCTCCCCTGAAGCTGCCAGTCCTGTTTGTATGGCAATATGCTCATAAATAGTACGCAGTTTGTCATCTTCGGATACGTCAGGAACCATAATTGTTGGAAGAAAAGTTTCTTCGACCCATTCCCTGCCAAGCGACTTGGGCGGTGACTGGTGATAATAATCAAGTTGGTTAAGTTGTTTTAGCAATCGGGCATTAATTTTCCCCGATTTGCCCATTTCGCCATTTTTATCAAACGGGATTCCTTTTCTTTCAGTAAATTTATTGATCACAAAGTTAACAGGACAAATATCGAAAGCTATTCGTTCATTATTATCCTCACAGGAGATATTGGCGAATCCTCCAAGGTTGAGGCAATACCGGTATTCAGGGAATAGTAACCTGTCGCCAACAGGCACCAGCGGAGCTCCCTGTCCGCCCAACGCAACATCACCCGACCGGAAATCGTAAACAACGGGAATTTTTGATTCTGCCGCAATATAGTTCCCGTTTCCCGCCTGGAAGGTTAATCCTTTTTGCGGCTGATGAAAAACAGTATGTCCGTGTGAAGCAATAAGATCCGGTAAAAATAAATATTTTTTTATGAACTTATTGACCATATAGCCTGTGAAAATACCATATTCATTATGCAGACGAATGAGATCTTCTCCCGGAAGAGAGTGGGCATTTCTTAACCTGTTCCGCCATTCCTCATCATAATCAATAGTTTCGGCAGCCATGATTGTATATTCCCAGCTTGTTTCTTTTTTTTCGAATTCAGCTCCCACAATATCAAGTCCGTCAAGCGACGTTCCCGACATGGTCCCGATCACACTAACTTTATTTTCTGAAAGATGCTTCATAAACAGATTTATTCCCTTTAAAATCTGATACAGTTAATTTAAGGTGATGCATTTTATTCATTTCAAATCTTTCGTAATCAAAATAATGAGATATTAGATTATTCTTGGCATCATATTCGAAAAGCGCCCATTTACCATCTAAAATACCCTCTATTGTATTAATTCCCGATAACCCATCTTTGATCCTGAAACATATTCGTGCGGATTCGGTAAGTTCGGAGTTGCTGTTAATGCTCAACGGTGCTATAACAGGAGGGACTGTGTCGAGCGCCACGGCAAAATTGCCAAAAGTTCTTATGTGAGTCCAAACCCAGCCATTTTTATATGTCCCGCCGACAGAAGAAATATCTCCTGATATTGTATCGACATCTACTAAAAGAGCTTTTCGATATAAAGATTTGTCAAAATCACGGGCTTGAATGGCCAGCATAACTCTTTTGTGAAGGGGAACTGTGTTGCTGTGAACTATGTGGACAGGGGACAAATATTCAGAGGAAAAAGAATTTTTTCTATAATTAAAATACAAATTGTTGTATAATGATCCTTTGGGAAAATCAATGATTATGCTATCGTCATAAAAATTATTATTCTGATCATATTTTAAAAATTTAGTGAATTTTTCTTCATCCCGGGAAACCTGATCATATATACTTTGCACTGAGAAGCGAATAACAGATTTATTCCCGTTTATATCGCTGATATCAATTCTTATATCATGTTTTTTACCGTCATTAAGATTATAAATACCGTTTTTATGTATATAGGTATAAATACCCAGACGATTACCGGGATCGAGCCATGTTTTGTGAAACCTCCTTTGATTAGAGATGTATTCCGCGTAATCAATATGACTGTTGAGATAACGAGTTTCATTAAATGAAAATCGGTCCATACTGAAAGAATAGTATAATTGGTCATCTACCGTCATTTCAATGGAGTAAACCCCGCATTTATTCTCTGATCCGTCGAAAAAATCATTTGTTTGCACTGCAAATCCGATATTGCCAAAAACAGGTATTACCTGATTCTCCGGACGGTAAATACTTCCGGAATAAATTGCAGGATATATTTTTTTCCGGCAATTAAATTCAACATGTGAATTTTTATCTAACGGCGTTATCATAAGTGAATAGACAGAAGGTGGTATATTATCTTCTACTTTAAAATATTGATTCAGTGGATTTAAAGGCTCCTGCGTATATGAGTCCCTGATTTCAAAGTGGAGGTGGGGTCCCCCGGAACTACCTGTATTACCACTGTATCCGATCAGATCATCCCTATTTACCGGGAATTTATTATAAGGGACTTGTATATCAACACGAAAGGATCTTCTTTGATACTGAAGGCCTTTTATATATTCCTGAATATCTTTCCTGAATCTGCCCAGGTGGCCATAGACTGATGTTGTGCCGTTTGTGTGGTCAATATATATAACATTGCCATAGCCGGAAGGGGAAACTGCTATACGTGAAATATACCCGTTTGCAACGGAATATACCGGTATCCCCGTAACTCTCTGTGTTTTTATGTCGATTCCCGAATGAAAATGGTTATCCCTTAACTCTGCGAAACTTCCACTTAACAGGACAGGAATTTTGACCGGGTAGGTATAATATTCCTCCTGGGCAAAAGCAATGGTATGAAAAATAAATATATATAGAAAAATAACAAATTTCTTCATCCGTCAGAAAATTTATTTTTAATATTTCACCTGAATCTCATTTTCAACAAAGATAATATCTTCGTCTTTTTAAGAAATTATTTACACCCATTTTAGTCATAAGCGTTAAAAAAACACCTTTCCCGTTTTTTCAATAATTATAAAATATTACCTTTGTCACTTAATTGCAGCTAATATGACCGACGAAGACAGTTTACTACTGAATGAGTTAAAAATTAATATTAAGCGGTTATTTAGTAAATATAACGAATTGGAAGCCGCTTATAATATATTAAATGACAAAGTATCTGTTTTAAAACAACAAATAGCAACACTCGAACAAGAAAAAGCTGAACTGAGCCGGGAAAATGAAAAAATAGTTATTGCCAACCAGATTCTTTCAAAATCAGATGAGAACAGGGAGGCAAAAAAGAAAATTAATATTATTATACGGGAAATTGATAAGTGTATAGCATTACTTAACAGGTAATGAAAAGTGAATAAGGATCAACTTAGAATAAATATAAGGATTGAAGGAAGGGTATATCCTCTTAATATAGAGAGGGTGGATGAAGAAAGACATCGTTTGGCTGCAAAAACGGTAAATGAAATGGTCAATAAATACAGAGAACTTTTTCGTAATAAGGATCCGCAGGACATTCTGGCAATGGCAGCTTTTCAAATAGCGCTTGACCATAATGAATTGATTCAACATGTAAAGAGTAATAATCTCACTGAAGAATTGAGAAATATAAATGATGATATAGCGGATTTTATAGAAGAAAAAAGAGTAAAGTAAGATTTAAATTACATATTTTTTATCAGTGACCCGTAATAAATTACTTTGGTAATGAACAAGGTGATTTTTTGCGGGTTTATTTATTAATAAAATAAAATTAAATGAAATGGATTGGATACAAATATTAATAGGCGTTGCCGTGGGATTTGCCGTCGGCGGGACTATATCATATTATTTATGGGATAAGGCCCTCATGAAGAAAAAAAGGCAGATAATAGATGAAGCCGAGAGCGAGGGGGAAGTACTGAAAAAGGACAAAATGCTCCAGGCTAAAGAGAAATTTCTGCAGCTGAAAGGAGAACATGAAAAATTCATTCAGGAGAAAAACTCAAAAATAAGTCAACTTGAAAATAAGCTTAATCAGAGAGAAAGCTCAATTAATCAAAGACGGGAAGAGTTGCAGAAAAAGATTAAGGAATTTGAAATTACGAAAAAGGAGACTGAAGCTATCAGGGAAAATCTGAACGTTCAGTTGCAAAGGGTGGATCACAAAAGGGAAGAACTCGATAAATTGCATCGCCAGAATCTTGAGAAACTTGAGCAGATTTCGGGTTTGTCTGCTGAACAAGCTAAAGAGCAGCTCGTTGAATCGTTAAAGGAAGAAGCTAAATCAGAAGCAGTTGCCTATATCAACGAAATAATGGAAGAAGCTAAGCAAACTGCAAATAAGGAGGCTAAAAAAATTGTTGTAAAATCTATACAAAGGGTGGCCACTGAAACTTCTGTAGAAAATGCAGTTACTATCTTTCATATTGAAAGCGATGAGATTAAAGGACGCATTATTGGCCGTGAAGGAAGAAATATCCGTGCGCTGGAGGCTGCAACCGGAGTGGAAATTGTTGTTGACGACACCCCGGAAGCTATTGTTTTATCGGCCTTTGATCCGGTAAGGCGTGAGATTGCCAGACTGGCCTTACATCAGCTTGTGACCGATGGCCGGATTCACCCTGCACGGATTGAAGAGGTGGTTGAGAAAGTAAAAAAACAGGTAGAGGAAGAGGTGATAGAAACCGGGAAGCGGACTGCAATTGATTTGGGGATACATGGATTACATCCTGAATTGGTCAGGCTGATAGGAAAAATGAAATATCGGTCCTCTTACGGCCAGAATTTATTGCAGCATTCGCGTGAGGTTGCCAATCTCAGCGCTGTGATGGCTTCTGAACTGGGATTAAATCCGAAGAAGGCCAGGCGTGCAGGACTGCTGCATGACATCGGCAAAGTGCCTGATGATGAACCTGAATTGCCTCACGCTGTTCTTGGTATGAAGCTGGCTGAAAAATATAAGGAAAAACCTGATATTGTCAACGCTATTGGAGCACATCACGATGAAGTGGAAATGCAAACGCTGCTATCACCTATAGTCCAGGTATGTGATGCTATTTCAGGGGCGCGCCCGGGAGCACGTCGCGAAGTGGTCGAATCTTATATTAAAAGACTTAAGGATCTTGAGGATCTGGCATTGTCATATCCCGGCGTAACAAAAACTTATGCTATCCAGGCAGGACGTGAACTGAGAGTTATTGTAGGGGCCGACAAGATGAATGATCAGGAAACAGAACAACTTTCCTTTGATATTTCAAAGCGCATTCAGGATGAGATGACCTACCCGGGACAGATTAAAATAACAGTGATACGCGAGACCAGGGTGGTCAGCTACGCAAAATGACAATAGTTTAATAAAAAATAATACCCTAAGGGCCTCTCAGATATTTTTTCTGAAATTTTTCCTTAGGCTTTGTTACGAAATAAAGTGAATAAAATAGGCGAAGTTATTTTTGTTTTTAACAAAGCAAAATTTTGAGGCATAGCCAAAGCTATGGCGAAA
>CAZIOB010000109.1:0-5651 GCA_964540755.1 uncultured Prolixibacteraceae bacterium
CTTTGTCCGAGTTTTTTCTGGGCTTTGGCAATTGTTAACCCCCGTGAAATACTTTCTTCCCTGTCAGCCTGATCCCATGAGCAGACAATTCCTATCCCACGTTTATCAAGCTCCCTGACCAGCGCCTCTGCTGAATGATCATCCAGTTTTCCCGGATCCATAGCAGGCCACAAATAAAGAGGAAGACGGCTGCCTCTATCATGTTGCAAAACAGATGTATTATCTAAAATAGTCCGGATATTATCATTCCACTCAATATTTATCTGTGCAGTTACAGAATAATGAATTATAAAAAGTATAAATAATGCTCCGGTATATATTTTTTTCAAAGGCATCATTTAAACACGTAAAATTAAAAATTAAAAAAATGATATTCAGTCTTATCTTTAAATCGAACAAAAAGATTAAACAAAAAACATCACCTTCAGGATGAAAATTACAAATAAAAAATAAAACGGCCAATCAAAAGTTTTTTATGTATAAATAATATAAAGATTTACATAATTTGGGACGAAAGAATTATCTGTTCGCAGGTTCCCATGATGAGGCAAAAAATGTAGTGGTTATATACTCATTGCCGGCCACCTGTTAGCTAAACGATATTGAGCTTTTTGAATAGCTAAAAAATGCATTGGAAACTATCCCAAATTATCCGGCAAGTCAACTCTGCAAGCTGATCTGAGGCTATTTATTTAAATATTCAGGGTATTGCCACTTAAAATTCTCAACTTTGCGATAACTATAATTCGGGTACAGCAAATTTATTGAATCCATCTCATGAGTGAATCTTTCCAATTTATCCTTATCTAAAAAAGGATCATTTGTCTGCTGACGCCATTCCATCATAGCATCCTGCATTTGCTTAAGAATATTGTCATAACTTGAATCTTCAGCTAAATTATCAAATTCCCACGGATCATTTCCTAAATCATAGAGCTCCCATTCAGGAGGATCAATAAGAATTTTATATGCTTTTTGTTTTGTTTGCAGTTTATTTATCTCATTTATGTCTGCTGTAGATGGTAAAGGTGATCTTCCAAAAGTTGATCTCCTGTAATTTGATCTTCCGACATTAATTGTTTGAATTATCTTATATCTTTTCCCCCGAAGGCTTCTTTGTGGAAAATAATGTATTGGCGAACCACCCTCATTATCCGCTCCTATATATTTTCGCCATGAACACTGATCATAATTGTTATCAAAAAGTGTCAACAAAGATTTTCCCGGCAATCCCTCAGGAATTTTTTCTCCTGCAATATCAAGGATAGTAGGTAAAATATCAATAAAAGATACTAATTCATTTCTGGTAATACTTTGTGTGTTTATTTTTTCCTTATATTGAATAATAAAGGGAACTTTCAGTCCTCCCTCATAGCTAGATCCTTTTCCCCTGGGAAATTGCGCTCCGTGATCGCCCGCATAAATAATACATGTATTGGATAAATCCCCGATACTGTCCAATAACATTCCAACGGATTCATCTAAACGATTAACGCAATTATAATACTTTTCTGTTTCTATTCTTAACCTGGAAGTATTAATTCCGACAAATGGCAAAGTGTTTGTTATTTTTACAGCATCCACTTTAATTGTTGGTAACCCGTCAACATCATTCTGAAGCGGCAGATGTGCATCAGGAAAATTAACCATTAAAAAATACGGTTTATCAGTAGCAAATTCCCTAATGAATTTTTTTGCATTCGAAGCATATTGGTCCAATTTTTCTTTTGCAAAATTAGGTCCTGGTATTGCTCTGAAATCAAAATTGAACCTTTCTTCCGGGTTTACGTGTATTTTACCAAGAATACCCGTACTATATCCTGCTTCCTTTAAATATTGTGGTAACACCTTTATGTCATCATACATGGTATAGTAATGTGTTGCCCATCCAATCTGACCGTTTTGATGAGGATATAAGCCGGTAAAAATACTACTTCTGGCAGGACTGCATATAGAATAAGTTGTATAAGCATTTGAAAATATTACTCCGTTCTGTGCTAATCGGTCCAGGTTAGGTGTATGAACTATAAAATTTCCATAGCAACCTAAATCCTGACTAGTATCTTCTGAAATAATGAGAAGAATATTCGGCCTGTCATCATCTGATTCATTTGTTTCATTACAAGCAGGTAACAGTAAAGAGATCAATATTCCCAACGAAAATAATTTAACAGAATTCATACGTTTAAAATTTATTATTATTTAAAAATTTTAGACCTAATAGATTCTTTTCGTTCAAGCATATGACTTAATCATATTCATGTGTGAATTAATAATCAGGCATTTAAAATCATAATTGTTCTTTAATCGATTTTCAAAATCGACCCTGCTATATGCCGGGTTCCGTTTTCAATATTGAAATAATAAGTAACAAGTACTCTTTTTTCATCTAGCATGACGGCCCATGGATAACCTATATCCCCGCTGCCACCGTCAGTACGTATAATAATCTCTTCAGCTGTTTCATAATCATTGCATTCAGAATTTAAAATCCGGGCTCTTATTCCGTAAGGTTCATGTCTGTAACCGTAAACCAGAAAAACACGGTTGTCAGGCAGAGACAATGCATATAACGGATGACCCTGGAAACCCATTGATTTCCAATGCTGGAAGGATTTGCCTCCATCTGTTGAACGGGCTATACAGGCCTGGTCCTCGAAATTTGCAGTCCGCATAAAAGCAACTAAATCCCCTTTTGGAGTCTCATAAAGAGAGGTTTCATTAAATACTACTTTGTCATCTGTTGCAACCGGACAGGAGTATTCCCATGTTAGTCCTTTATCATTAGAAATAAATAAATAATTGCCAATCGGAACCGATTTATCTTTTACTTTATCAGCAACTGACCAGAATATACGGCCATCCTTACCCTCACACATGGCACCCCGGTTTAATACAGGTTTAGGATCACCCATCGGAGTGCAGTAAATTCCTCCTGGCATTGGAGGAGGATAAATGGGTCCTTCCCAGTTTTTACCACCGTCTGCAGACATGAGAATATGCCCGCCAAGAAAAGCTTCTCCGCCCGGTCTTACATTCACACATTCTTTTATATTGGAAATATTATCTAACCTTAATGTTGCCCAGCCATAACTTGTGCACAAAATTGTTCCATCACGTAACTGAACCATACAAGGATCCTGTGACCCACCAAAATAATGAGCATATAATAACTTTGGGGGGTTACTCCATGTTTCTCCGTTATCATATGACGAAACAGTAACAAGATAGCTGTTAGGATCAATGTGGGTTGTCTTGTTTTCTCCAAATATTCTTCTTTCCGGTGCCCGGCGAAAAGCTACAAGCAGTTCCCCGTCAGGTTTTTTAATTACAGAAGGGAAGGCGGAATAAAAAACAGGATCTTTGTAAATAATAAGATCCCTAAGCTTTTTTACACTTTCCGGACCTTCACTTTCAGTTAAAAAATTACTGCCGGATGTTGCAAAAGTAAAAGCAACAAAAAGAATAACATACATTAATTGAATTAGTTGTTTTAAATGTGTTTTCATAATAAATTTTAGCTGATTACTTTTTCTCTTATGAATTACTTATATTATTCCCATGAAGTCCTGGGCTCTTCTAAAAAATCTTTAACCGATTCAGTGAGTTTTTCTACGAGTGAAACATTCTCATCAACCAAATTTATTACTTCATGGGGATCATTTTCAAGGTGAAATAATTCGACCGGCTTAATGCTGTCCAATAATAATTTCCATGGCCCCAGATATGCCACAGTGGTGGCATATGGTTCAGGCTTAGGATAGTGACGCTGCATTTTAGGATATAGATCCAACTGCCATAAAATAACATCCCGTTCAATGAAATCTCCTGTTAACAGATTTGGCATTAAACTGATTCCATCTGAAGCAATATCACCTTTAGAAATCCCGGCAGCATCGCAAATCGTCGGTAAAATATCAGTGTGGTGCCCTGTCTGGAACGAAACTTTGCTGCCCTTCAACTTTTCCGGCCAGGCGAAGATAAAAGGCACCCTGATTCCCCCTTCATGGAGATCTGTCTTGCCCCCCTTAAAGGGCCCTGTCTCACCCTCCCAGGCAGCGCCATTATCAGAGGTAAAAATGATGACCGTATTTCTGTATTTTTCCAACTCTTTTAATTTACTGATCAGCCGGCCTATATTAGCATCAAGATTAGAAACCATTGACCTGAAATATAACTGATCACCTGTTGCTCCAGTCTCCGAATACTTACTTAAATGCGGTTCAGGAGCAGGTTCATAAGGAGTATGCGGCACATCAAACCAGAGGTTTATAAAAAAAGGTGAACTTTTATCTTTCCATTTTTCAAGCAGGGTGATCGCTTCATTTACTTTTATATCTGTCCAGAAGTCCGGATCATCAGGAGCACGTTCGTCGTTTCGGAGCATATATTTACCCCCTTCCCTGTAAAGCCTCCTCTCCCTTCCCAACTTTGGCCTTGGCGGATCTCCCTCAATGGAAGTTAGATAATGGTCGAATCCATGTTGTAAGGGACCGGGATTGGCAGGTTTACCATCTCTCCTCGCAGTATAATCTTTTTCACGTAGCCCTCCCAAATGCCACTTTCCTATATGAGCGGTTAAATAGCCTGCATTTTTGAGTATTTCCGGCAATGTCACGGAAACAGGTGGTAAATACTCATCTTGATCTTTAAAATGACTTCTTATGTTAAAACGAAGCGGATACCTGCCTGTTAAAATAGCAGCACGACTGGGTGTGCAAACTGCCGATGCAGAATAGAAACGTAAATACCTGGTTCCTGAAAGAGCCAGATTATCAATATTGGGTGTGTGAACTGCCTGGCCTCCATAACATGTCAGATCACCATAACCCATGTCATCTGTAAGTAACAAAATAACATTCGGTTTTGATGGTTCAGCATTCAGGTTACTACTTTCTGCTCCGGTGCATATGAACAAAAACATTAAAAACACAATCAAAAAATTAGATAACTTCATAATATATAATACTTTAAAATCCAAATTGATTTTTTTGAATCGGTTTTAATCCAGGTAATAAGACAAAGGCTATTTTATCGTGGACAATTTGGTTTAACTCCAGTCAAAAATATTTTACTACGTAGATTTTACGTTGTCACTCATCAAAAAAGAACAAGTTCTCGTTTGAGTTTTGCTGAAAGAAAACGCAATATCAACTTGCCGAAATGAGGCTCAAACAACTTTTGATTGGTCGTTTAATTTTTCCCTTGTAATTTTCATCCTGAAAGTAATGTTTTTTGTTTAATCTTTTATTTGTAATAGCTTGAAGATAAACAATTAACATCATTTTTTAATTTACTTTTTTAAGTGCTAATGAATAATTTCAAAATATTAATTAATTTTTGAAGCAAAATCCGTTATAGTTTCATTTATGCAGTAACAACTTCTAATCCCAGCACTTCTCCCAAATCCTTCAATTGTTCTATATAATCACCATAAACCCAGGAATAGTGATGGCCAAAATCAAGTTGCTTTTTAAAAAAATCTTTAACATCTGCAACCTCCCAATACAAACCTGTCGGACAACCAATTGTATCCAAACCTGCTCCTGCTACAATTTTTCCCTTGACTGCAAACATCTTCTCTCCTGTGGGATGTAAACGAAGAAGTGTGATTTCTTTTCCTTTATCCCTGTTATAATCATATCTTATCG
>CAZIOB010000110.1:0-23417 GCA_964540755.1 uncultured Prolixibacteraceae bacterium
TGGATTTTTTAATGGATCTGTGGGAAATCTTTTTATCGGGAAAACAAAAACAATTCTTCTTATTTTTTTGTTTTACCAGAAATAAAGCATCATTGTATAAGGTCCCTGAATCAGGAAACCTTCTTAGTATCAGAACTGTTTTCTGACTAAATTTGAAAAATATTTTATATGCTGAGGAGTATAAATTTTTATAACAAAGTTGTGAATTATCAAAAAAATATGACAGAACTTAGTGGCTCGTCCTCATGATGCAAATATGGGAGGGGTAAATAGGTTCTAAAATGTTTAATTAATCAGAATATATGAAAAAATCAATTTTTATAGCAGCACTAATGTTAACGGCACTGGCTGTAACTGCGCAAAAGTCTTTTTATGATTTTACTGTAAAAGACATTGAGGGTAATGATTTTGAGCTTTCGAGTCTTAAAGGCAAGAAAGTAATGGTTGTGAATACTGCTTCGAAATGCGGACTTACCCCGCAATATGAAAAACTTCAATGGCTTTATGAAAAATATGGGGGGAATGATTTTGTGATCATTGGATTTCCTGCCAATAATTTTTTGAACCAGGAACCCGGATCCGATGAAGAAATAGCAACTTTTTGTGAAGTAAATTACGGGGTAACCTTTCCAATGATGTCCAAAATATCGGTTAAAGGAGATGATATACATCCTCTTTATCAGTGGCTTACGCAGAAGAGTAAAAATGGCAGGATGGATTCAGAAGTTAAATAGAATTTTCAAAAATACCTTATTGATGAAGAGGGTAATTTGGACGATGTAATTGAGCCTAAGGTAAAACCGGATGACGAAAGGATAGTTAACTGGATCAGGGAGTGAAGATTCGATAAAAAATTAATTCCCAATTATTAATAAAAATTCAATAATCCGGAGATATCTTTTTGAACTGATTAATATTCTGGTAGTGTCATTAATTTTTTTGGAAGACATAAAATATTCTTTCATTAAAAAAAAATACATTAATTTGTATGAAAATTTAACTTATGAATGACTTGTCCGGGTATAATGATGAAATACTTGTTTCTCAATTAAGAAACAATAATACCAGGGCATTTGACTCATTATTCCGTAAATACAGTGATAAGCTATACAGTTTTTCTTTTTCCTTGCTTAAGAACGATGAGGATTCCAGGGAGATAATACAGGAAGTCTTTTTAAAAATATGGCATAAACGAAATGATATTGACCCGTCTAAATCATTTAAATCCTTTCTTTTTACCATCACTTATAATCTGATAATGGACTCTTTGCGTCAACGTTTAAAAGAAAAGGAATACAGGAAATTCCTGGAATATTATTTCGAGTTTAAAGAGATAAGTATAAACAGTGAACTGGATTATGAAATTCTTAAAAGGGAAATCGTAAATGCAGTTGAAGAATTGCCTTATAAGAGAAAGAATATTTTTAAGTTGAGCCGGGAAAAGGAAATGTCTTATCGGGAAATTGCGGAAGAACTGGGTATAAAGATAAAAACTGTAGAGAACCAGATAAATCTGGCATTAAAACACATAAGAAGCAGGATAAGTAAATTATAGAATTGATACATCTGTTTCGGTTATTATGATCGATAAAATAGTTTTTTGAGTATTAGCATTAATGATTTTCCGCATATAATGAATACAATAATTTTATTTGCATTAAAAGTAAAAAATCTCATTTTTACTAATATTGATTAAGTGAGTTGATTATACTGATTTTTTAACAGTGTACGCTTTTTTCATAAAAATCGGATTAAAATACTATTAAAAAAAATGCGAAAAACTTATTTTCTTACTTTTATTCTTGCTGTCTCATTGCTGACGGCTATGATCCGTAGCCGGAACAGTCCAGACATTTCTTCTGAATCCGGGGATTTCCATAAAAGTAAAAATACTTATAGTGCGGGAGTAAAGAATATTATTGATTCTTTGAATATCGGGGCATTGGTGCAGCCCGTTCCTCTAAAGAATAAATTTACCGATGAGGAATATAATATCTGGGGAGGCTCAGTTACCCGGGGTAAAAACGGTAAGTATTACATGCTTTATTCCCGGTGGCCCAAAGTTGATGGCCATTATGCCTGGGTTATAAAGTCGGAGATAGCGGTTGCTGTATCAGATCATCCGGGAGGGCCTTTCAAACATTTAAAAGTAGCGCTGCCGGCCAGGGGGAATCAGTTCTGGGACGGGACGACCACCCACAATCCCGCTGTGATGCAGTACAAGGGTAAATATTATCTTTTTTATATGGGAACAACCGGAAAATCGGATCCGTCCCGGCCTTATTCGATGAAAGATGATGACTGGTGGGAGTACCGGAATAATCAGCGGATAAGTGTGGCAGTGGCCAACGATTTGGAGGGTGACTGGAAGCGTTTGGATAAGCCGGTACTTGATGTCAGTCCGGATGAGGCCGCTTTTGATGCCCTTTTGGTTTCCAATCCCGCGGCTACTTTTGATCAGAACGGAAGGGTGATACTGATTTATAAGGCGGTTGAAAATAACAATTCGTTGCACGGAGGAAAAGTTCGCTTCGGAGTGGCTTTTGCTGCTTCACCCACTGGGCCATTTGAGAAAGAACCTGATCCAATTTTTGAAGTAAGGGAGGGTGCTAATGACTGGATGGTGGCGGAAGATCCCTATATTTGGCATCAGGACAACATTTTTTTTGCCATTGTCCGGGATGTGATCGGCAAATTCACCGGTGACGCGGGAGCTTTGGCATTGTTGGTCTCCCGGAATGGAAAACAATGGGATCCTGCGAAATATCCCAAAGTTATCGGCAGCAGGTTTGTCTGGGAAGACGGAACCAAAAGCATCGGACAACTGGAACGTCCCTGCCTGCTACGGGAAAATTGCATTCCCAGGTTCCTTTATGGCGCTTACGGTCTTGACAAGTCAAGAAATTCCTCTTGCAATGTCGCTGTTCCATTAAAAAACAATTAATTTTTTTTTGGGGGCTGATGATATTTCAACGTATAATATTAAAGTATAAAAATTGTTATCTATTTTTAATTTGCAAAAAGTTGTAATAACATATAAAAAAGTATTGTGCGTATATAAATGAATGATGAAAAGCGTTATTAATAAATATGTAAATGGAGAATGTAACTGGGATGAATTGATAAAGGCCATTTCTTATTTTAGTAATCCGGACAAACATCCGGAAATAAGGTTTGTACTTTATGATATCTGGGATGACGAAGATAAAAAATCTGCAGGACTGGTTCCTGAAGATAGGGAAATGTTACTTAACCAAATTCATCATCACATCAGTCTAAATGAAGGGGGAAAGATATTTTTCCCCAAAAAGTTTTTTTCCAATGTCTTAAAATTTGCAGCGGTGCTCGTCATTGGGCTCGTGACAGGGATATTGATAAGCATTCTTCAAAAACCGGAAACAGTTTATTACACTTCCATAGCACCAAAAGGTTCGGTATCTCAAATGGTATTGCCGGACAGTACGCTGGTTTTCCTTAATTCCGGATCGAGCTTAAAATATTCGATAAATGGCAAAAAAAAGTTCAGGGAGGTTTTTTTAAGTGGTGAAGCGTGGTTTGATGTGGCAAAAAACAAGAAAAAACCATTTCTTGTACATACAACATATTATAATGTAATAGTAACGGGAACACAATTTAATGTTAAAGCTTACCCGGGAGACAATGAAATAGTTACTACTCTGGAAGAAGGAAGTGTTAAGGTAGTTTCTTCTGATAAATTTAAAATGGATTCCAGGATATTAAAGCCCGGTGAACAGCTGTTATATGACCGTGAAGAAAATTTTTTGAAAATAAATACTGTCAGAACACGGATGTTTACTTCATGGAAAGACAATAAGCTCATTTTTATCAATATGAGTTTAAAGGAGCTGATAGTTCTGCTCGAACGGAAGTATGGTGTGGATATTGAAGTGGACTGGAATGTTATTCTTGACTACCATTATGACGGGACTATTCATAATGAAACAATCCTTGATGTATTGGATATTCTGAAGGAGACACTTCCGGTAGATTACAATATAGAGGGACAAAAAATAATTATTAAAAGAAAATGACGGAGGACAGCTAATGAAATACTAATAACTAATCAAACAAAAAAGCAGGTGCTGTAACACCTGCCAATAATCAGTCAAACGGTGCTGTAACACCATTATTTACTAACTTTAAATTATACAAATGTATGAAAAAATTTGAATTGTTTTTTTCCTATCTTTATAGGAAAAACCGAAAACTCGTAAGAACTATGAAACTGATTTTGATCTTACTCACAGCCTGCTTCCTGCAGGTTTCTGCATCGGTTTATTCGCAGGTGACGAAATTTACATTTGATGTAAAAAACCAAAGGATTGAAGAAGTATTGCGTCAAATTGAAGACCAAAGTAAATTCAGGTTCTTTTACCAGCGTGAACAGATTGATGTGGAAAAAAAAGTAACTTTTAAGGCAACCGATGAAACGTTAGAACAGGTTCTTGGATACCTTTTTGAAGGGCAGGAGATAATATATCATATAAGACATGATAATCTGGTACTTATAAAGGACAGAAATGAACCGTATCAAAATGAGAATTTCTGGAACCTCCAGCAACAGCCCAGGGTAGTAACAGGAAAGGTAACAAACCAGCAGGAAGAACCACTTCCCGGAGTGAGTATTGTTGTGAAAGGCACAACTCAGGGTACTGTTACGAATGCAGATGGAGAGTATTCCATTACCGGAGTGTCTGGTGATGCTACACTTAGCTTTTCTTTTATAGGAATGCAGACACAAGAAATTAACGTTGGTAATCAAACGAATATTAATGTGACTATGGAGGAGGACATAATCGGGATTGATGAAGTTGTTGCAATTGGTTATGGTACTCAAAGAAAAGTGAATTTGTCCGGATCCGTTGTCGCGGTACAGGGCAATGAAATCGCCCAGAGAAGTCTTATTCAGACTTCCCAGGCTTTGCAGGGTATGGTTCCCGGAGTAACTGTTACATCCAGCAGCGGAAAACCCGGTGAAGAAAATACATCCATACGTATTCGTGGTATCGGAACTGTAAATGATAATAATCCTCTGGTATTGGTTGACGGGGTCGCATCTTCAATGGATGCAGTTGATCCCAGTGATGTCGAAAGCATATCGATCCTGAAAGATGCCGCTTCTTCTTCTATTTACGGTTCGCGTGCTGCTAATGGTGTAATTTTGATTACTACGAAACGGGGAAAAACCAGAGATCTTGTTGTAAATTATAAAGGACAGACAGGTTTCACGGAATTTATTGAAACGCCTGATAATGCCAATGCATGGGACTTTATGATGTTATATGACGAAGCGCTAAGCAACGATTTACGTAACGATGAGGGAGAACCGGGAGGTTATATGTATGGTCCCGAATTAATTAATACATGGAAAAATGCTACAGATCGGGATAAGTATCCAAATAGTGATATCTTTAATGAAACATATATGGATCAGGCAGCCCAGACATATCATTATCTGAGTTTTGCAGTGGGAAATGAGAAATTGTCTTCGAACACTTCTATTAACTATACATGGCAGGATGCTCATTATGCAAACAGTGATCTGGTACGTTATGGTGTACGTTCCAATAATAGTTATGCATTTAGCAAACATCTTGAAATCGGAGTTGACCTGTCCTTTATGAATACTGACCGCCAGGATGCTATAACTGGCGAACACAGGCTTGATCAGCTAATGAGACACCCTGCTATTTATCAAACACGTTATTCTAATGGTGTCTGGGGAGGTAACTATAGCCAGGATCCACATGCGATGCATTATATAAACGAGGGATTGGCAATGACATACGAAGACGGTAATACAACAATTGCAAAGATTACTGCTTCAGTTACGCCTTTTGAAGGTATGAAAATAGACTTTTGGTATTCACCAAAAATATTAAGGACAGATTATAAAATATTCAATAAAGAAACTTATCTTTATGATTACGAGACAATGGAAGTGATAAGGGAGTGGGAGTTGCCGAATAATATAGACGAAAGAAGATCCAGAACAAGAGAAGATGACTTAAATGCTCTTATGAACTATAATAATTCTTTCGGAGAGCATAATATTACTGTTCTGGGCGGCTTTCAATGGTTAACCAACAACTATAATTATTTACGGGTATATAGGCAAAATAATCCTTTTCAGCAATTTCAGGAGGTTGATGCATATGACCCGACAAATCAAAGTACCAGTGGTTATTCAACGGAATGGGCTCTAATGTCGTTCTTTGGTCGTCTGAATTATGATTTTGCCGGAAAATACTTACTGGAAGGCAATATTCGTTATGATGGTTCTTCACGTTTTGCCAATAATTATAAATGGGGTGTTTTTCCGTCATTTTCGGGGGCATGGCGTTTTTCGGAGGAGCCTTTCATGAAAGGTATTGGTTGGCTGGACAATGCTAAGTTTCGTGCCTCATGGGGTGAATTGGGAAATCAATCCGGTCTTGGCTCCAATTATCCTTTTGCCCTTACTGTAGCTACTAATCAATATACGGTTTTCGGCAACGAACTGAATCCTGGTTATGCCCCGGTTAATTATGCAATGAGGGATATAACCTGGGAATCAACGAGAATGATCGATTTCGGGATTGATTTTACTATATTAAGAGGGCAGTTGGATGTAACATTTGACTGGTATAAAAAGGATACACGTGATATTCTCCTTAATATAGCTATTCCCGGGATAATGGGATATGCCAATTCTCCTAAGCAAAATGCAGGCTCGGTAGAAAATAAAGGTTGGGATTTATCAATTACTCATAATAATTACATAGGCGATTTTTATTACAGAGTGAGAGGTGTTTTATCAGACGTGCGTAATAAAATAACGGAATTTGGTGGTCTGCCCCCCCAGGTCAGTGGTGTGCATGTCAGACAGGTAGGTGATCCCATTGATGCTTTATATGGTTATCTCGATGATGGTTATTTCAGTTCATTTGAGGAAGCACGTTCACACCCTGTTGCCCAGTGGGGAAAGTTACAGGGTGGTGATATCCGTTACCTGGATTTGGATGATGATGATAAAATGACGGGAGATGACCGTGTTGTTTTGGGTAATCCTATTCCACGTTATACATATTCCCTTGATTTATATGGCAAATATAAGAACTTCGACCTTACAATATTTTTCCAGGGGGTTGGGAAACGCGATGGTTATCTTGGAGGTTGGTTAGCTTATCCTTTCGCAAATGCTTCAACGGCCCTTGTACAACATCTCGACAGGTGGTATGAAGGAAATCCTGATCCGAATGCAACATATCCACGGTTATCTATAAATCAACATTCCAATAACACTCAGCCATCTTCTTTCTGGATGATAAGCGCTGCATATCTGCGGTTGAAAAATATTCAGCTGGGATATTCTCTACCTGACAGGTTATTTAAAAATAAGGGTATTTCCGATGTTCGTTTTTTTGCTAACGGCAATAATGTATTTACAATTGAAAATATGCCTCTGGGTATGGATCCTGAATCTCCCGAAAGTGTCCAGAACAGTTATCCGTTAATCAAGACTTATACTTTTGGCGTAGAAGTTAAATTTTAGTAATTTTAATTATATTAATAATAAATAAAATTGATAATAAAATGAATAGAAAATTTAAATATATAATATTTATTGCATTTTTGCTGGTTTTTGGTTGTGACTCAGTATTGGAACGATATCCGCTTGATGAGCCTTCAGCCGAAACATTTTATACCAACGAAACTGAAATCCAGGGTGGTGTGAATGCCTGTTATAGTTTCCTTGTATCTCCTCAAATAGGATATTTCAGGCCCGAGTATAGTTTTGATGCTATAGGTGAGACAATGTTTATCCGCGGGGGTGGCTTCGCGCAGGATGTATTAATGTCTGTTTTGGATTATAAATATGGTTTCTTTAGAAGTTGGTGGCTTACAATGTATCAGGGTGTTGCACGTTGTAATCTTATGATCGAGAAGATTGAAGAAAATCAGGATAAAATATCTACTGATAAATTAAATCAGTTCCTCGGTGAAGTTTACTTTTTGCGTGGTTATTATTATCTGCGTCTGACAAATTTATTCGGAGATGTTGTATATCTGGATAAATCCGTTGAAAGTGTAGCTGATGCAAAAGAGGCGACCCGTACTCCAAGATCAGAAGTTGTACAGAAAATATATTCTGATTTTGATAAGTCAGCTCAGTTATTGAGCGGTTCATCCGTAAAAACACTGGGTCGTGCGACAAGCGGGGCAGCAATGGCTTATAAGGCACGGGCTGCTATACATAATAATGATTGGGCTACAGCAGCGGCAGCGGCAAAGGCAGTTATAGATTCGAAACAATACAGTCTGATGAGCAGTTATGAGACTTTATTCACTGAATCAGTCATTAATAGTAGTAACAATACGGAGCAAATTTTAACTCAGGGTCACCTGATTACCGCAAATAACTCAACTCCTTTTCTTAGATACGCTGGTTCCCGTGCATCAGGTGGCTGGGCTACAATTGTACCTACACAGAATATGGTGGACTCTTATCATTGTACCGACGGTAAGGATATAAGCGAATCAGATTTGTATGATAAGAGTAATCCTTATGAAAACCGTGATCCCCGTTTGCGGTATTCATTTGTTTTGCCAGGTGACATGTGGGGCGGGTATATTTATGATACACGTAAAGATAAACCCACAACATTGAATGCAGCAGGTAAAGAGGTAAAAAATCCGGATAGTTATAACACCACTGAGTTTACATCTTTTACAGGTTACCTGTTACGTAAATATTGGGATTGGAGTAAGGCTGATAATCCTAGCCAGACTACTGTCCCCTTTATGCTGTGTCGTTATGCGGAAGTATTACTTACATATGCAGAAGCCAAGATTGAGTTAAATCAGATAGATGCGGACTGTGTAAATGCAATAAATCTTGTACGCGGCCGGAGTGATGTTATGATGCCTTCTGTTCCTGCAGGACTGAGCCAGGCAGAAATGAGGAAAATTGTCCGTTATGAGCGTAAAGTTGAGCTGTTTAACGAAAACCTTCGTTATCAGGACATGAAACGCTGGAAACGCGCTGAAGAAATATTGACAGGTGTAGTTTTTGGAAGGCCTGTATTAGGTGATCCTGCCGGATACCCTGATGTTTCTTTCGATGAATATGGAGATCCGGTATATGATGAGTCTTCATATGCACCGCATCCGTCAAAAGATTACCGCGTATTGATGAGGATGAACTTTAATAAAAACCGCGACTATCTGTGGCCAATACCGGAAACGGAATTGAATCTTAATCCGAACTTAGGGCAAAATCCGGGTTGGTGATCAGGTTCAATGGCTTATGTGAATGATTATAATCATAAAAAAGGCTGAATGATATCAATAAAAATATAACTGTAAAACAGCTAATTGGTATCATGATGTTTTTGACTTTTTCTTAATTATATTGGAAGGCTGGTATTTTTAGCCAGCCTTCCTGGTATTTTTGCTTAGATATTTTATTCATTATCATAAATGAATATGAACAGAATTAATAGACTTGTCTAGAAATCATTTCGAAAATTCAGAAGATATAATTATGAAGAATTATATTTTGCCAAATGCATTAAAATATTTATCTGCAGTCTTCCTTTTTATTGTGGTAGTATCTTTTGTTAAGAGTAATAAAGATCCGGGGAAAAAGATGATTAATGAATTAAGCACTATAAACAAAAGTGACTCCCTGGAGCCGGGATTTAAAGCGCCACCTTTTTACGCAAGACCTCATACCTGGTGGCACTGGATTAACGGGCATATTTCACTGGAAGGTATTACCCGTGAACTCGAAGCTATGAAAAGTGCAGGATTGGGAGGTTTTACCCTCTTCAATACAAGTGAAGGAACGCCCCCGGGCCCTGTCAAATATATGAGCGGGAAATGGTTTGAAATGCTGGAACACACTATTGATGAGGCCCGGCGTCTTGGTCTTGTAATGGGAATTCATAATGGTGCAGGCTGGTCATCGACCGGAGGTCCATGGGTGACACCTGACCGGGCAATGCAGGAAGTTGTCTGGACAGAGACTTATGTGAAAGGACCGGAAAGTTATGACAGTGTTCTTGATATTCCTGAGCCTGCTTTGGGAATAGAGCGTGACATGCGAAAGGATCCGGAGATCAATAAGAGGTATTATGTGCCCCGCGACAAAGTCAGGGGATATTATCGGGACATTGCTCTGCTTGCATTCCCTGCATTGAAGTCAGACAGAGGGGATGTTCCTTACCGTTTGGAGAATTGGAGGGGGAAAGCCGGTTTTGTGAAGCTCCAGGAGGGATTTACTCCTGACAGTCGCACGGCACCGGTTTCGGATCGTATTGATCCTGAAGAGATAATTAATCTTACCTCGCTGCTGGACAGTAATGTCCGGCTCAAATGGGAAGTGCCTCCCGGTGAATGGACATTGCTTAGAATTGGATATCAGCCTACAGGCAGGCAAAATCATCCGGCTCCTCCGGAAGGTAGGGGCCTGGAGATAGATAAGCTTTCGTCTGCGGCTGTTGATTACTATTGGAAAAATTCGATCGCTAAAATTATTCATGTTGCAGGCGAACAGATAGGATCAACATTCAAAGAACTGCTAATAGATAGTTATGAGGTAGGGCATCAGAATTGGAATGTTTCTTTTGCACAGGATTTCTATAATTTACGAGGCTATGATCTTACTTTTTATCTTCCTGCCCTGACTGGCCGAATTATCAAAGATGTAAGAACAACAGAGAGTTTTCTATGGGATTTTCGTAAGACGATAAGTGATCTGATTATTCGTAATTATTATGGCAGGGTTGCAGAGTTGAGCAGGCAGAGCGGATTGGTATTTTGTGCTGAGGCATACGGAGCATATGGCAACACTGATGATTTCCTTGCATCAGGTGTTCCTGATGTTCCTATGACTGAATGGTGGTCCTTCGATAGTCGAACTAGTTGGTCCGGAGCCAGAGCCAGGCTTGCTTCGTCGGCAGCACATACATATGGAAGTAAAATTGTTGATTCAGAAGCTTTTACAGGTCCTCCAAGTCGAATTTTCGAGGAATATCCTAATATTTTAAAGTCTCAGGCAGACTACTTTTTTTGTCAGGGTGTTAACCGTTATTCTTTTCATGTTTTTGCTCACGATCCTTATAATGTGCCTCCAGGGATAGGACTTGGGAGCTATGGCTCGCGGTTTGATTCACGCAATACATGGTGGCCTTTTGCCCGGCCATGGATGGATTACATCGCCCGTTGCCAGTATTTGCTTCAGCAGGGGCAGTTTATTGCAGATATGCTTTACTATACAGGAGAAGATGCCCCGCAGGAAGCAAAACCTGGCAATGAACTAAATCCACAGCCTCCTGCCGGCTATGATTATGATTTTTGTACCCGTGAAATATTAGAAAAGATTGAGGTGGTTGATGGTCGGCTCGTGCTTCCGGGGGGAATGAGCTATCGGTTACTGGTTTTGCCGTCTGAGCAACATATGCGTCCAGGTGTTATTTCCGTGATTGAAAATCTGGTAGCTGCCGGAGCAACGGTTGTTGGTCCTAAACCACTTTATGTTTCCGGCCTGGAAGGAGGGGAGGAAGCTAAAATGCAGTTAAAAGAAGCTGCAGGCAGGGTATGGGGTGAATGTGACGGCCAGTCAGTTACTACTCATAATTATGGTAAAGGTCGAATTTACTGGGGAGTACCGCTGGAAGAGGTTTTATCTGAAGTAGGGGTTTTACCGGATTTTTCTTTTAATGTTTTGGATGACAAGGACTTTGGCTTGACGCAATATGAGGGCAATGGCATAGAGTTCATTCACCGTAAGTATGGTGATATTGATTTGTATTTTGTCAGTAACCAGCATGATCAGTCCAAAGTTATTGAAGCAATTTTTCGTGTTGGCTCACAGGTTCCGGAATTCTGGAACCCCGCAAACGGGGAGATCGGGGAGGCCTGTGAATACAAGACCACTGCTGATGGCCGGATGGCAGTGACATTAAGGATGGATCCATCAGGATCGGTTTTTGTAGTTTTCAGGCGGCCGCTAAAAGATGAAAAGGGTATTGTTTCAGTTAAGCGGAATGGCAGTCTGGCCGATGTTAGATTTAGCAGCGACAAAGGCAAATATTATATACATACCAGTGAAGCCGGGGAATATTCTGTTGAATTAGCTGACGGAAACATCAGAACAGTAAATATCACCGGAGTGCCTTCACCAATGGACATAACCGGTCCCTGGAAGGTTTCATTCCCGAAGGGAAGGGGAGCTCCTGAACAGGTTGAGATAAACAGGCTTATTTCATTGAGTGAACATAGTGATCCGGGAGTGAGATATTTTTCCGGGACAGCTGTATATCATACTCAAATAGAAGTGCCATCGGAGATTTTATCCGAAGGTAAAAAAAATATACTGGATTTGGGGAATGTACAGGTGATAGCCGAGATTTTCATAAATGGTGAATCGCAGGGCATAGTATGGAAAGATCCTTATAGGGTAGATATATCTACCTCCCTGAAGCCAGGGATTAATGAAATAGAGATAAGAGTCGCTAATCTTTGGGTTAACCGATTGATAGGGGATCAGCAGTATCCTGACGATTGTGAGTGGACCACTAATACTGGTTCAACCGCACCCGGACTGGGACTGGCAAAGATGCCTGACTGGCTGGTCAATAACAAAGCTAGACCGGTACAGCGTAAGGCATTTGTTACATGGAAATGGCAACACCTTGAAGATAAAGAACCTCTGCCTTCCGGTCTGCTGGGTCCTGTAAGATTAATTACTGAGATTGAAAGAAAATTTGAAAAATGAAAATTTACTATTATCTGATTTTTAGTCTGGTTATTACTATTTCAGCCTGTAAAAATAAGACGGTCAGGCCGAATGTCGTATGGTTAATTGCAGAAGATTTGTCACCTGACCTTGGTTGCTACGGCCATCCATTGGTAAAAACTCCGAATATTGACAAACTGGCAGATCAGGGTATCCGTTTTGAAAATGCATTTGCATCTTGTCCGGTATGTTCACCTTCACGATCAGCTTTTTTTACCGGTGTTTACCAAACATTGATTGCTTCAGACTATCACGACACTATGGAAAAGAACAAACTGCCACTTCCTGAGGGCATTCAAACTTTGCCCGATATTTTTTATGAAGCAGGTTATTTTGTGAGCTATAACGGAAAAACCCATTTTAATTTTAAATATGAAGGTAAAGCTATAAAAAGTAGAGATTGGAAGGAACGAAAGGATCACCAACCATTTTTCCTTGTCCTGCAAACGAAACATACTCACCGCCCCTTTACGCGTGATTCATTAAGACCCGTGAATCCGGAGAAAATTGAAATTCCCCCATGCTATCCTGATCATGAAATTACACGTCGTGACTGGGCAGATTATCTTGAAGATGTTCAGCATCTTGACAATTGGGTAGGAGAACAAATGAATTGGTTAGAGGTCAACAATATGCTCAATAATACCGTAGTAGTTTTTTTTGGTGATCACGGAAGGCCTCATGTGCGAGGAAAACAGTTTTTATACGATGAAGGATTGAAAGTGCCTCTCATAATTTCCCAGTTTTACAAAAATCAGAAAAAGGGGGTAGTAAAAGAACTGGTGAGCTTAATTGACCTTGCCCCTACAATGTTAAAACTCGCCGGCTTAAAAATACCTGATTACATGCATGGAGTGAATATTCTCTCAAAAATTGACAGGCCTTATGTTTTTGCAAGCCGTTCCAGGATGGGTGATGCCATTGATAAAATGAGATGTATCAGAACAAATGATTATCTCTTCATTAAAAATTGTATGCCTGAAAAACCATGGATGCAACTTTCATCTTACAAAAAAAGATCATACCCTGTTTATACATTGCTTGAAGTACTGCATGAGAAAAATCAGTTAACTGAAGAACAATCGTATTTCATGGCTGACACAAAACCTGAATACGAATTATATAATGTAAAAGAGGATCCGTATCAACTTTATAACATCGCAAATTCCAATCCAGAGCTTGTTTCTGATTTTATAAAGATTTTAAAAAAATGGCAGGACGATACCAATGATATTTATGAGGATCCTGATACACCCGATCTTGAAAATATGATAGCTAAAAAAAGGAAAGGTCTCAAAGATTGGTATGTAAATAATGGGTTTTCCGAGAATCCGACAAATGAAGAAGTTCTCGCAATGTGGAGGAATAAATTAGGATTAGAATGATTCCGCGATTTTAAATTTTTATTAATGAAGATATCAGTATTTTTCTTTCTTATTATTTTTTCACTGCAAATTTTTGGTCAGTTACCTGAAACAGGTGAATTACATAAAGTAGGAAATAAAATAAAAGGTATTGTTTTCCACGATAGAAATGATAATGGTTTTTTTGATCAGGATAAAGACATTCCTCTGAAAGGGATAGCTGTTTCAAATGGTCGCGATATAGTATTGTCGGATACTGATGGTCGATATCAATTAGATATTGAAGAAGATCCCTGCATCATTTTTCTTATTAAACCAAAGAATTGGAGATTAGCGATTAATGAATATCAAATCCCGTATTTTTATTATATATATAGTCCAAATGGAGTTAAATCTGGGATCTATGATGGTCTAGAACCTACAAATGATCTTCCTGAATCTATAGATTTTCCTCTTTATCCTAATAATGAACCTGACAAATTTAATGTTCTTGTATTTGGAGATACACAACCCCGTACCATTTCTGCAGTGCACTATTTTTACAGGGATATTATTGAAGAACTTGTAGGTATTGATTCCATAGCTTTCGGAGTAACACTGGGTGATGTTGTTTCTGATTTTTTATATTTATATGAGCCAATGAAACAAAGTATCGCGACACTGGGAATCCCATGGAGATATGTAGTAGGGAACCATGATTTGGAACATACCTTACGAAGTGATAAAAAAGCAAGGGGACCCTGGTACCGCTCTTTTGGTCCTACATATTATTCTTTTAGTTATGGTGCTGCACATTTCATTGTGCTGGATAATATAAGGTTGACTGAAGATGGAAATCCTACATATAAAACAGGATTGGGTGACAGGCAGATGGAATTTTTAAAAAATGAACTCTCTCGTCTCAACAAAGATCAACTGCTTTTCATTATGGCCCATATACCATGGGAAAGTCCAGATGATCAATGGTTTGATGATTCTGAAAAATATAATCTTTATAGGATGTTATCAGAATTTGAGAATTCTGTTTCACTAGTTGCACATACTCATGAATACTATCATTATTTTATTGATAAAGAACAGGGTTTCCCGGGGCAGAATCCACATCATATGATTAGTGTAGCCGCAGTTTGCGGGTCCTGGTGGATGGGGGTGCCGGATGAATATGGCATTCCCCATGCCTTAGGTATGGATGGTACACCGAAAGGATATACTATGTTACATATTTATGGCAATGATTGGAAAATGAGTTGGAAAGCTGCAAGAAGACCCTCAGATTTCCAGATGAGTATATATGTGCCTGATGAAATAAGGCCTGTGAAACCTGATGAATTGAAAAAAGTAACAGTGAATATTTATAATGCATTGCCATCAGCGGAAGTTGAAATGAAAATTAATGATAACGGGAAATGGATAAAAATGGACAGAATAAAAAAACCAGACCCTTTTAGAATTAATGTTTATACAAGGGAAAAAAATTATTGGGTATTTCCTGATAGTATAAAATACTGGAGGAGATTATTTAATTCTTCAAGGTGTAATTCTGAACATATCTGGGAAGCGGAGATTACAGACCAACTTGATCCGGGTATTTATGTGATATATGTCAGGGCTGAGGATGAATGGTGGAAATATAAGGGGAAACGTTTAGTTCATATAAAATAAATATTTTTTGATATGGTTTTATTTTTTTTAAAAGAAAGTTTGTTATTATTTGCCCTTTTAGCCGGGCTTTCGTGTGGACAGTATGAAACGGATAAAAATGACAAGAATAAAAAGGATATGCAACTTGTATGGGAGGATGAATTTGATTATCCCAATGAACAGCTTGATAACAAATGGAATTCGCAAAACGGACCGTCCGGCCATATTCTTTGCAGCCGCTGGCGTGAAAATGCAGAGGTGAAAAAAGGGATACTTCACCTTAAAAATAAAAAGGAAAAACGGGCAGGGCAGGATTGGACCAGCGCCAGTGTATGGACGAAAGAGCAATTTCAGTATGGCTATTTTGAGTGCCGCTATAAATATGCAAGAGCAACCGGTACCAATAATTCGTTTTGGATTATGACAACAGGAATTATTCCGGCTGCAGGTAAAAAATTTGAAATTGATATTAATGAGGGGCATTATCCTGCTGAGATCAACACAAACCTTCACAACTGGAGTGACATAACAATTGATCCCGTAACAGGTAAATCTACTCACCCTACAGACCATGAGTCATTTACTTTTCCTTCAATGCCTGATATGAACCTGGGAGAGGAATTTCACACATATGGCCTGGAATGGACAAAAGATTCACTGATTTTTTACTTCGACGGGCAGGTTTTACGCCGGATGAAAAATGAGTTTTGTCACAGCCCGGCACCGGTTTATCTGAGCGAAGCTATAATTTCATGGGCGGGTGATGTTACTGATGCTATAGATGGCACAAGTATGGACATAGACTGGGTGCGTATTTATAAGATTAAATGATATATTTAGAATTATAACTATTAAATTGATTATGAATATGAGAAAAATTACGTTTTATTTGTTATTATGCTCTATTGGGATTTATATGTGTTCCTGTTCCGGCCAGGAAAATACTTTACCGTGTGGAGAACTAGATTTTCATGCGTTGCTTCAACCTGTCCCTGCTTCGGCAAAATTTATAAATGACACTCTTTATATATGGGGAGGAACTCTTGTTAAGTCCCATAATGATAATAAGTATCATCTTTTTTATTCACGCTGGCCCCGTGACTTGAGAATGTCAGCATGGGTGACCCGTTCCGAGATTGCACATGCCGTTTCCGATTCACCCTTCGGGCCATATGAATTTAAGGACGTCGCCCTGCCTGCAAGAGGAGCCGGTTATTGGGACGGCTTAGTAACACATAATCCGAACGTTCATTATTTCAACGGGAAATATTATTTATACTATACGGGCAATACCGGGGATGGCAGGATTACAGGCGATAAATTAAACTGGACCAATCGCAATAATCAGCGGATCGGCGTGGCCGTAGCTGATGATCCTAATGGTCCCTGGAAGCGGTTCGATCATCCGGTGGTGGATATCTCTCCGGATTCAACGGCACATGATGCATTGATGACTTCCAATCCTTCGGTTACAAAAATGCCGGATGGCAGGTATTTGATAATTTATAAAGCTGTTGGAAAGAAAAGAGAGATGCCTTTTGGAGGACCGGTAGTTCATCTTGCGGCAATTGCCGAAAATCCCGAAGGTCCTTTTATTAAACAGCACAAGCCTATTTTTACCGCTGAAAATATTGATTTTCCTGCTGAGGATCCTTATGTGTGGTGTCAGGATGACTGTATTTATGCTATAGTAAAAGATAATATCGGTTCATTTACTGATGCCGGAAGAAGTCTTGCGCTTTTTTACTCGACAGACGGACTGGACTGGAAATTGGCCAGTCATCCGCTGGTCACTGATCTTACTGTCACATGGGAAAATGGCACAACTCAAAAAGTAAGAGCATTAGAGCGCCCGCAACTTTTCTTTGAAGACGGGAAACCGGTTGCTTTACTTTGTGCATGTTCTCCCAATGAGACAGCGGATCATACTTTTAATGTTCAGATACCTCTGGGCGATAAATGAAAAATAATTAGTCTTTGTTCATATATGTAAATAATTTCGGAAAAAATAATTTCAAATTTAATGTGAAAGGAATAAGAAATGATAACAAGTAAGCAACCGAAATCAATCATTTTACGAGGCTTAATAAGCCTGGTATTAACCACAGGTTTTATGCATGCTTTGGCACAGCATATACATGTACCATATGTACCATTTATTTTTGAAAAGCCACACCGGTCAGAAGTAAAAATGGTAGTGGACGGATTTCTTTATATTGATGTGGAAGACTTTAGTGATTACGGCGGGTGGCGGATGGATGTCCAGTTTGTTCATTTGATGGGATCACCTTATTTGATGGCTACAGGCATTGGGAGTCCTGTGAAAGATGCTACTACGACTGTGAATATTCCTAAAAAAGGAAACTACCATGTTTGGGTAAGGGCAAAGAATTGGGTTAAGGAACATTCCCCCGGCCGTTTTCAGCTTGTGGTTAATGGAAAAGCCCTTCCCAAAATATTTGGCGCGGCACTTACGGGTCAATGGACATGGGAAAAGGGGGGAGAGGTATTCCTTGCCAGAGGTAATTCTGATTTAGCCCTGCATGACCTGACAGGTTTTTATGGGCGTTGCGATGCTGTCATCCTGACTACAGATGCTAATTACATACCTCCGGAAGATAAAGAAGCCGTTTGTAGAGAAAGAGCTAAGTTGCAGGGTCTTTCCTTAGAACCCCAATATGGTGGAGAATATGATGTTATTGTTGCCGGCGGCGGTCCGGCCGGTGTTCCTGCGGCTATTGCTGCAGCAAGGATGGGAGCAAAGGTGGCGCTAATACAAAATCGACCTGTTCTTGGGGGAAATAGCAGCATAGAATGTGGTGTCGGAATGAACGGTGCTGCGGCCAGTAAACCCGGTTGGCGTGAGACGGGGATTATAGAGGAAGCCAGCTGGATAGCTGCTGATCTGAACCGGCCTGCTTATAGCATGGCTTTTAAACAGCTTTGTGATGAGGAGGAAAACCTTACGCTTTTTTTAAATCAGCATGTATTCGGCGCAATAATGGATAATGACAAAAAGATTAAGGGTGTAAAGGCAGTTAATACGCTTACAGGCTTAATAAGTGAATACAACGGGAAGGTGTTCATTGACTGCACAGGAGACGGATGGCTTGGATATTATGCCGGTGCAGAGTATCGTTATGGCCGTGAATCGAGAGATGAGTTTAATGAAGACCTTGCTCCCGAAAAAGCTGACAGCATTACAATGAGCGGGTGTATTATGGGGGATGATCTGCTTCCGTGGACAGGGTTCCGGTCGGAAAAGACAGACCATCCTGTAGAGTTTACCATGCCGGCATGGGCAAAGGAAATTGAAACTTTGGAGGGTCATGGACGTTCTTTGAAGGACTTTGATTATGGAAAATGGTGGATGGAGCATGAGGGACATATTAACGATCTGTGGCAGGCGGAAGAGGCCAGGGATGAATTGATCAAGGTAACCATGAGTTTTTGGGATTTTGTAAAAAACAAAAGTGATTTAAAGGAGGATGCCAGAAATTATAAACTTGTCACTATTCCCATAGTTGATGCCAAGCGCGAAACAATGCGCCTGGTGGGTGATTATATCCTGACCCAGCACGATGTACAGGGAGGCAGGGTATTCCCGGATCGCATTGCTTATGCCGGATGGCCATTGGACATTCATCATCCTGAAGGGATATATTCCGGCTCGGAGGGCAGTTATGATTTCGGTATCAGGGTGCCTTTAAACACTATCCCTTTTCGCTGTGTATATTCAAAAAATATTGATAATCTGTTATTTGCGGGTCGTTGTGGAAGTTTTTCACATGTGGCCCTCGGTTCTGTCAGGGTAATGAGTACACTGGCATCAATAGGTCAGGCAGCAGGAACTGCTGCTGCCATGTGTGTGGAAAAAGATATTAATCCCAGAAAAATATATACTGACCATATTACTGAACTTCAGCAGATACTGCAAAAAAATGACCAATGCATTCCGGGGATAAAAAATGAAGACCCTGATGATCTGGCCAGAAATGCAGAAGTATCAGCATCAAGTACTGCTTCGGGATCTGCTCCGGAAAATGTAATCAACGGATGGACAAGGATAGCTGAGAACGAGGCAAGTTTATGGATATCCGATTCTTTGAAAACCTTTCCTCAATGGATTCAACTCGACTTTGCAGAACCATGTAACTTAAATAAGATACAGCTTACCTTTGACACTAATCTCAAAACAGTAAGGATAAAAGGGGGCAATAAGCCATTTCCCGGATGTGTGAAAGATTATGAGCTATCTGTCTTGTACGGTAATAAATGGGTAACAGTTGCCGAAGTCAGAAACAACTTTCAGCGTCATCGAATTCACAATTTTAAAACAATGGAAGTAAGTAAGCTGCGTTTGACAGTTAAGGAGAACTATGGAGCTAAGTCTGCTCTTGTTTATGAGATTCGTGCATATAATGAATAGCCATTTATTAACAAGGCTATTATAATTTAACAAAATTGAATATTGATCATGGGAAAAAAGGATATACATTCCCCGGGCCGCCGGAAATTTTTTAAGACTACCGGAGCCACTATTGTCGGACTGGGAATACCTGCCAGTGCTATTTCAGAAATAGAAAGAAGTCAGGAGAAAAGTACATCTGCATCAGCTTCAAAATTACCGGTAGAAGGTTATCAGGCCGATTATGTGGTTGTCGGAGGAGGTATTGCTGGTGTTTGTTCAGCAATCACTGCTGCCCGGGCAGGGTTAAAGGTTGTGCTTATCCAGGACCGGCCGGTATTAGGGGGCAATGCATCAAGTGAAGTCCGTCTTTGGATACTTGGCGCTACCAGTCATATGGGAAATAACAATCGCTGGGCCCGGGAGGGTGGGGTGCATGAAGAAATTCTCGTTGAAAATATGTACAGGAATAAAGAAGGTAATCCTGTATTTTTTGATGCACTTTTAATCGATAAGGTGTGGGCTGAGCCAAATATTACCCTTCTTTTGAATACGGCAGTCTGCCAGGTCGAAATGACCAGACAAAACCGGATAGGAAAGGTTATGGCATTTTGCAGCCAGAATTCAACGCATTATGAAGTCAGTGCTCCATATTTTTGCGATGCTTCGGGAGATGGGATCCTGGGATTTCTTTCAGGTGCGGCTTTCCGGATGGGTGCTGAAAAAAGTTCCGATTTTGGTGAGAAATTTATCATGCCTGAAGATTTTGGTGAACAACTGGGCCATTCCATGTATTTTTACAGCAAAGATGCCGGCATACCTGTAAAATATGTGCCTCCGACTTTTGCTTTAAAGAATATTCCTGAACATATTCCCCGGTATAAAAGTATTCATCGTGATTCCAGCGGATGCCGCCTCTGGTGGCTGGAATTTGGAGGTGAACTTGATCGTGTTTTTGATTCTGAAAAGATTAAAGATGAGCTCTGGAAGGTGGTATATGGAGTTTGGGATTATATTAAAAATTCCGGTAATTTTGAAGATGTTGACAACCTTACCCTGGAATGGGTTAGTACTATCCCCGGTAAACGGGAGAGCCGAAGGTTTATAGGTGATTATACCTTAATACAGCAAAACATTATTGAGCAAACTCATTTTGAAGATGCCATAGCCTATGGAGGCTGGTCAATTGATCTTCACCCTTCACAGGGAGTTTTCAGCAGTTATCCCGGATGCATTCAGTATCATTCAAAAGGTATTTATACAATTCCGTATCGATGCATTTACAGTAAGAATATATCTAATCTTTTTTTTGCAGGAAGGCTGATCAGTGTTTCACATATTGCTTTTGGATCTACCAGAGTTATTTCTACCGGAACGTTGTGCGGACAGGCAGCAGCAATAGCTGCATGTATTTGCGCGGAAAACAATATTTCCCCGGCTGAATTGTATCAGAGAGGTTATGTTAAAAAATTACAAAAGGACCTGATACAAAGCGGGCAATATATTCCTAAGGTCTTGTCATTGCAAGCTGACGATTTGGTTAATGATGCAAAAATTATTCCTTCTTCAACTTTTGAACTGGATGAATTACCTCATGATGGTTCATGGTACAGGCTGGAGAGGGAATCGGGAATGTTACTGCCATTTCCGTCAGGTAAAATTCCCCGGGTGACTTTGCTTTTTAATGCGGATGAATCGACAACTGTTAATATCCGGTTTTGTACCAGCGGGCGTTTGGGCAACTATACCCCCGATGCCTGTCTGGGAGAGAAAGAATATCATTTACCATCAGGCATTTCAGAGGTCCAGACTGATTTTGACCTGAAATTAAAAGATGCACAGTACGGATTCATTTTAATCGGCAAAAATGATAAGGTCTCTATAGCCCAGTCGGATTTGAGGATTACCGGGATACTGTCAGTTTTTTACAGGAGAACTCAAAAGCAGGATCATTCATTGGGAATTGAAGAAATTCCATTTTATCCCCCGGAGCGTCGTCCTGAAGGGAAGAATTTTTCAATAAAAATGTATCCATCGCTTAAAGCATTTGATGCAGAACAGTTGAGGACATTTGTTTTCAGGCCTGGAGAAAACGGGACCAATGCCTGGGTTGCAGCTTTGACGGATAAAAATCCTCGTATGAAAATTGAATGGGATGAAAAAAAATTAATAAGTTCGGTAATCATATGGACAGATACGGATTTTGACCATGCAATGGAATCCTGCCTGATGGGACATCCTGAAAATATCATGCCTTTTTGTGTACAGAGATTCAAAATTCTTGACGATGCAGGTAACATGATTTACGAGCTCCATGAAAATCATCATTCGCGCAATGAAATTTCTTTCGAAAGGTCAGTGTTAACATCAGCACTGGATATACAATTATATCGCGATCAGGAGAAAGTGCCGGTGTCTCTTTTTGGCATTCAGGCATTTGGGAAGTCAATGAGATAATCTTTTCTTGCCAATGCTGCTGTATTATTTCTTACTGAATTTTAAATACTACCTAAATTCTTAGTGGCAGGCACTGAAAATTGTATAACTAAATTATGGCTTTATAACCGGGAAGAAAAAAAGTCAAATGATAATATTGATACAGAAGAAACTGAAACAGGTAATTATTAAATTTTAAACGGATGAACATTCAATTAAATACTTATAAGTTAAAATCAAATTGCAGATTTTTATTCGCTATTCTGTTATTATTCTCATATAATATGAGTGAAGCATTAGCATCAAATAAAAAATACATTACTGCGATTTATGCCTTGCAAAGTGAGACAAACACTGGATCAAAGGAGTTTAATAAACATTTAGTGTACAAAGAGAAAAATAAAGGAAACTTCTTTTTGGAATATTTTGTAATCAACGATCCCGTGGGTCCAAAACAACGATCTGTTATACCCTATGAACTTCGTACACCAAACTATCGCACAATTCAACTTGAGGGAATCGGGTACGATCCAAAAGTGGAGCGACAGGATCCTAGTAACGTGATTAAGGCAGGAAACAAATATTATGTCTTTACTTCAACATTTACCGGCGGGAATGTTTACCAGGGATATATAAGTTATGTTACATCCACCGATGGAATAAGCTGGAAAGACAAAGGTGTTGCTCTGTTAAAAGGGCCATCTGATTCGTGGGATGACTTTGGGGTGTTGACTCCTTATATTATGGTTTATCAGGGGAAATA
>CAZIOB010000111.1:0-3575 GCA_964540755.1 uncultured Prolixibacteraceae bacterium
AACTTTATGTTTATGATATTCCACAGGCTTAAAGTTCCATTTATCATCCTGATCCTGAAAAAGCTTATACTCTTTACCGGGCTCTCTTAAAAGCGCACAAACAGAATCACTGAAATACTTTTTATGTCGTAGCTCCTCATATTGCCTGATAACAGGTATAAGCCGCGCAAAAAGAGGTATTTTTTCAAGAGTTTCTTTATCAACACCTCCTAGCATTGACAATCCTGCATTATTACCAATCATTTTACAACACAGATACTCAATATCATCAGGCATTGTGCGTTCAGTCTGGGGTGGATTCCAGGTTTGGTTACCCCACCATCCCAAATGCAGCGGCAGTAAAAGGCCTCCGTTCTCAGCAGCAGCATACTTATCTATTAAAGGGGCATGTCCCGGCCAGAGAGCATGTTCATACTCATTGGACTTAATATCTTCTGGCAGAAAAAGATTCATTGATTTAATTGCAGCAGAATGGATATCAACAAAACGTTTATATCCCCGCGTGGGCCTGTCCCACGCCTGCCAGCGCGAACGGAAGTGCCACCAGTGATGAGCCATTGAACTCATTTCCATTCCAACAGGACGATCAAGGTTTCCTGCAACTTCAAAAATAAATTTGGTGCCGTAATACCAGAAATTTTCCTCTCCCGCAAGAATATCACTACCGTCTATGGCATCAAAATAAATCCCGTCAAACTGACAATGATTAATGATCTCTGCTGTGTTGCGTGCAATCTCCTTAAAGAGGCCGGTTTCTGGCCCGGGCAAAAATCTTCCAAACATCTCCCTCAGATGAAATGCCTTATCTCCCGGATCATGATTTAAGGATTCGGTTCCATGAACGCCACGCCGGCACCCTGTAAACATATAAGGAGGTTTGTCCGTCACTCCGCTGAATTCTATCAACTCATCCCCAATTCTGAGTGTCCGGCTGTTTCTGACAAAAAAACCTGTAATTGTCGATACATCTGCAGTTGACTCCGCAACTATAATCCCGGTAGATTCAGCATTGACCGGTTCTTTGACAGTAAAACGGGTAAAATAAGCCAGGTCATCACTGGGAACAGGGGTAACATATTCAGAGTTTTTGTCAATAAAAAATGCGTAAGAATGAAATATAGAAGAAATTCCTGCCTCATGTAACCGCGAATTGATACGCTTAAACGAATCCCAGCCATCCGGCCATTTCTCCGGATTCAACTTAAAATCTCCAAACCTGAAAAACGAACCTCCTCCGTGATTATCAATCTGGTTAAATTCTAAACTTTTGCACTGACTGATCCACTCATCAACCGTTTCCTCCGTCAAAGTACCGAAATTCATCAGATAGGACCCATAACCTTCCTCCTGCAACTGTGCCCAGGCACCACCTTTGTCTGAAAATGGAATATCTTCAGCATCCTTAATTACATCACGTATAACAGAAAGTATTTTCTGTTGGGGCACACCAATAATTTTAACCTCTGCACCATTAGTTCCGAAACGATCATAACAGGTTGCCAGCAGGTGAGTTTGCAATGCCGGAAGCTGTCGCACCTGTGTGAATAAATTCATTGAAAGGGCACATGCCGCAAAAGGCTCATAAGGCATCCCTTCTAAATCAAGGGGTATATTGATAAAAGTGAAAGACTCAACAATCCCTTTAACCGACATAACCTCCATAGTAACATGATCATCCGATTCCCTGATATCAACACTGGCAGTAACTCCTGACTCCCCAAAATTAAATCTTACCATATCATTGTCACGTTCAGCCGAGGTTACATCAAATCTTTCACCATCCTGCATTATATAACAGCAACAGGAAACAGTGCTTTTATCAAGATAATCTTTACCATCGTTTTTATCAATGAAATGTATATTTTTACCGTTGCTGTCTATTTCATATCTGAAATGATCATTTTCGATAACAATAGTATCCTCTGAAAACAGAGAGCAGCTTCCCGGAACAAATAATATTACAAAGGAGGCTAATACAACCTTTATTTTAATTAATATCTCATCCATGACACAAGACTGTTTTTCATTTCATTCGTTTAAAATTTTATAATTCATTAATAATAAATTAATTAAAAATTCGAGAACTCATGGAACCGTTCGTTCCTCACTCTCGCATATTCTTATTTTAATAGTATTTTTTTGTGCTATTTTTGATTAAAAAAGAACATGCTCGTTTCATCAGAAAAGCGATTATAATTATCAGGAACAAAAAGTTCCAGATTTTTCCCTGCCCCGAATAAGCGGTAAAAGCCTTGATTGTTAATTTGATTAACAAATATTCTTTACAGATATTTTTTATAATCTGAAACCAGTAAATGAACAGGGTCTTCATCCTCCTCGATTTCAGGGAACCTGCCTATGGGTTCATAAAAACGATTATCCGTTGAATCATCATTAACAGCGCTCACTTCACCCACAAGTACTTTCCCTTTACCCTTTTCACCGTAAAAGCGGTGATAAATGCCCTGTTCAAGACAAATACTTTGTCCGGGTGACAAAATAACACTGGAGTAAGGTTTTAATTTGTTTACTATACCATCAACTTTTACTTCAAAATCATCATCTGAGAAATCTTCATTTTCATCTGAACTACATAACTCAATAACCAGATTACCTCCTCCCCTGTTTATTATATCTTCCATCTTGTTCCAATGGAAATGCATTGGCGTTTCCTGATCTTCTTCAACTATCATTATCTTTTCCGCATAAATTTTTTTGTCCTTTTCAGGATTTCCGTTTCTAAGAGTAAAAAGCACAAGTCCCTTGTTATAAAAATCCTCACTCCCGAAGTCGGTCAGATCCCATCCCAACATATTATCAACAATTTCAGAACAACTCTGATATTTTCCTTTCCACTGCTCCGGTTTCCAGTATGCCCAGGGAGGAAGTAAAAAGTTCATACTTTTAAAAAAATCTGATGAATCAAGAATCAGTTTGTTAATTTCACTGCGTTTCATTATTACTATTTTTAAATATCTAATCTTCCAATAAAAAAAACCTAAAATGAAAATCTATTACAGTTTTGCATTGCACGCCAATATCTGGAATGCTCATTTCATTTATTCTTATACATATTTACTATTACATCTTCCTTATCAGGCTGTCAGTATCCGAAGTTATGACTTATTTTCTAAAAATTTGTAATATCTGCTGATTTATGCATTTAGCCTGATAAATATCAAGTATAACAAATGCCGGCTGATCTATTCATTTCCCCAATTTTTATTTGGCTCCGGGCACAGTTCTAATTCGAGTTTTCCACCTTTAAAAAATTCTGAGACAGGAAATTCAAAGCTGTTCCAGGTTATCCCGTTAAGTATGGCACTCTGAATATAAATATCATCCGGATTTTTTCTGTTAACTACAATGACGAATTCAGAATCCATATTTATGTTATCCAACGATGGGAAAGTCATTGTAATCTTATCAAAAACAGGACTGGTAATTTCCAGATCAGGATCAGTCCCCACACATCCCTGCACATCAAACAATCCGATAGCCATTAACACCCCGAGTGCACCCAGCTGTCCCTGATCCTCATCTCCGTTATAGCCACTGTAAGGATCTGTTCCTCC
>CAZIOB010000112.1:0-3952 GCA_964540755.1 uncultured Prolixibacteraceae bacterium
CGTTATGCTTGCCCTCAAAATGGTCATTTACGAATAGTAAACTCACATTTTTCGGGCTTCACAAGCCTTGTCAGCAAACTTTCTATTCCAGACTCTTGATTTTGTGGACACACACTAATTAACGCATTCTGCAGGGATATCTCAAAAAAAAATTTATTATACAGAGCGAACAGATCAGTTTGGGTTTCTTGGAAATCTTATGAAATTACCTATTTTCATGCCAAAATAAACAGCTCCGGGACTTATAGGCCCGTAAATATATCCCGGATCACGGCCTATTCCTGTGTCAAAATCTTTTTGGTATGAATTGAATAAATTCTTTATTCCTGTGAAAAGCTGTAATGTTGAACCGTTCAATTTTATGTTATATCTTAATTTCATCCCAAAATCAAAGAATGCTGGTGATTTTCTGAGTTCTCCCTCTTCAGGTTTTAATAATTCAGGTCCGAAATAAGGAATTAGCATTTTGCCGGTATAATTACCTGTAAAGGACAGCGCCCATATTTCTGACGGTTTAACGGTAACAGACGTATAGCCATAATCTTCGGGTGTCCTGAAGAATTCTTTTTCATTAAATTCCTGTGGTTCATCAAATGAACTTTTCTGTAATGTAAATCCTGCCTTGCATGTTAAATATTTACCCGGCATGAAATTCATTTCCAAATTAATGCCCTTTACTTTAGCCCCATCCTGTGCATTAATACGGGTATAAACAACAGTATTATTTTCGTCGGGTTCACCATATTCATTTGCAAAAGGATCATTTAACCGTGTATAAAAACCTTCTGCCATTATTCCAAGGTATATTTTGCCTATTTGCTTGTTAAAATCAAGAGATACCATATAAGACTGGCTTGTTTCCTGTTTCAGGTACGGATCATTTTTATGTATTACTTTTCTTGATCCTGAAGTTTCTATATGCAGATCTTCATCAAATATCTGGGGCGCCCTGTATCCCTGGGAATAACTGATCCTGGCCTGTAAATAATCCTTAATATCATATTTGAGGGTGAGCCTCGGACTTAGAACATTTCCTGTTTTTGCAGATCCGGAACTTATCTTATCCTCTATTTTATAATGATCAAACCTTGCGCCGGCAGATATTTTCAGTTTATTCCTTGTAAATTCATACTGAAGAAATGTACCGTATATATTTATAATTTGATCTGCTATTAATACATTGTCGGTATGTGGGATACTTTCAATAGCTCCGTCAATTATGACGGCATTTTCGATATCAGGATAGCCCAGTTTTTTATCTTGCAGCCAGGCGCCGTTATTTTCAATTCCCGCAATCAGGCTTCCATTGTTCAAATTTGCATTATACTGGACTCCCGAGGAATAAGAAAAATCTTTTGTATTGCCATAATCACTTAATGACATTTCAGCGCCGTAATATGAATCCCTGTCTATTCCCTGTCCTGAGAAATAAACTGAAAACAGGTCATAGTCCCTGAAGAATTTTTCATATGTCAGTCCGCCGGTTGTTATGTTGTGTTTTACCGATTCAGCAATATTTGCTTCATGAAGAGGGTAGTCAAATCTGTCGCCACCTCTTCTGTCTTCTTTAATTGTAAACAAGTCTGCAGTGAATTTATTTCTCATTCCGAAGCGATGATAAAACCTTGTACCGATAGTTGTATTATTTATAGAAGATAATTCGGAAAAATCATCATTATTTGCATCGAATGGTTTTCGATCCCTGTAAAATCCATATAGAGACATTCCGGTTTTGTTATCAGCCGAGACCAGCGATGTGTTAAAATTAACTGAATGGTCGTTTGCAGGATTGCCGTATTTGTCTGAGCCAAGACCAACAAGACCGGTATTTATGCCAAATTCGTAAGAATTTTTTATAGGATCCTTCAGGATCAGGTTTATTGTGCCGGCAATGGCATTGCTTCCATAAAGAGCTGAACCCCCGCCACGGATCACTTCAATACGTTCTATCATGTTGGCAGGAATAAGTTCCAGTCCGTAAACCCCTGCCAGTCCGCTGAAAATAGGCCTCCCGTTAATTAAGATCTGTGAATACGGCCCTTCCATCCCGTTCATTCTGACTTGTGAAAAGCCGCAGTTTTGGCAGTTATTTTCGAATCGTAATCCCGGACAGAAATTTAGTCCTTCGCTTATTGTTGCTGATTGGGCCGTTTCAAATAAATTTGGCCTGAGGGTGTTAACAATTATCGTGGCATCTCTTCTTCTTGTTTCGTTTCTGTCACCTGTTACAGTTATCTCTTCGATTTTTAAAACATCCTGTTCCAGTTCAAAGTTAACCTCTTTGGTTTCATTATTTTTTATAGTTATCTCTTTTTCCACCGGTTTATGTCCCATCGCCCTGACCATAATAATATGAGTACCCTCAGGTAAATTTATTAATTGATAGTGTCCTGTTTCGTCGGTTGTCGTTCCTATTGTAGTTCCCTTCACAAATACCGTTGCAAAAGAGATATGTTCATTGCAATCAAGACAAATAACATGTCCGAATATATTGGCATCTGATTTTGACTTTTGAGGGTATGTTAGTTGTGCGAATGACAATATAAAAAATGTCATCAATATTATTTTATTCATAATAAATCCTCTCTCTTTGAGAATAATTAAATGGGTTTGTGAATCTTTTATTTTAAATTAACTGCAAATGTATCTATTGCTTTTTTAACTGGCTTTCTGTACTGGTTTGTACTAATCACTCCGTAGTATTATTAATCTGGATAAAAAGAAAAATGGCTTTGTTAATTTTTATCTTTCGCCAAAGGATGAAATTTCAGGAAAAACCAGCAGAAGGCACTTATTGTATTGAAAGAGGAGGTGCCCTTCCTTTCCTTACAAATAGATGAGATGGTTCATATTCCGGTATGGTATAAGTGATTAAATAGCTTTTTAGTAAACCGGGAGTTATGGCAACAGTTAAGAAAAACAGCGGAAATAAAATTTCTATATTTTGTAAAAAAATAAATTCTGCTTTTGTATGATGGTGGGATTTAAGAGGTTCTGAATCGCTCTCTTTGTTATATGGATGGGAGTGCATGATATAGGTATTATCATCCACCTTATGGGTATGCATAAAAATGCCCTTATTAGCAATAAGCAGGACCATCAAACCAGTCATGCAGAGTGCGAGTATTTTCATCTGATTAAAATTTATTATTTTCAAAGGTATCATATGGTACTCGCAATTTAATTATTATCTTTTGTGTTGATATTTATTATGCTAGTTTTATTACAATACTATTATTTGAAGCTATTTTCATACTTGGCAAAAATAGGTAAATCAAAGTTATTTACAATAATTTTAATAAGAATTTTGAAATTTTTACGGTATTTTAAAATCCGGGTAATGCAGACAGGGAAGATTGTTTTTTGTAACTTGGCTTTCACAGATAAATCTACCCTTAAGGAGAGACTTCAAATTATATTTTAACAATAAAGTTTTTTCTTAAATCATTTTCATACTATTAAAATTGTTGATTTTCAAGCATAGGTCATGAGCTCTGAAATTTATATTCTATAAAATTCAGATAATGCCATTACTCAGATTAATACCTTCTGCCTGATGGAAATATTTTCATCTCAGAGTCGGATTCCGGTCATACCTTTGAAATTACCTGTGTTGGTGAGGCAATATGGAATTTTTATATTATCCACTTCGTTCTGGCAAGGGATCTCTTTATAAAGGAGGAGTTCGCACTTCATTGATTACCAATTATCCGGGAGTATCGCAAAAGGGAGTAATCTGTAATACTCTTGTTATATTTCCAATGATTTCTATCCGGCATTTTGAGATTAAACAGTCCGTTTCACAAAATATGATTTTACATATTGTAATATTGACCGAATAAAATCTGGATTAAAAAGTTTGGGTTGAGATTTTTTTGATTTGGGTTTATTATATGAGAAGAGTTTGCTAACTTGAATTTCAAAAATTTAATATAAACTACAAATATAATGA
>CAZIOB010000113.1:0-4057 GCA_964540755.1 uncultured Prolixibacteraceae bacterium
ATCCGGCAGAAGAAAATAACCTGTCAGAAGAATATCCTGAAAAAGTAAAAAACCTTACGGAAATTTTAAAATCTGCCCGGACAGAATCGGAAGTGTTTGACAACAAATAACAATAAAATAATAAAATAATGAAATTATCAACAATCACTGCAGTCATATTTTTAATGCTTTCTTTCGGTTGCAGCCAGCAACAAAAAAATAATCAAAAAAAAACCGATAAACCAAACATCCTTTTTATCCTTGTTGACGATCTTGGTAAACATGATCTGAGCTTCACGGGAAGTAATTATTATGAAACACCAAACATAGACCGTATTGCACGTGAAGGGATGACATTCACCGATGGGTACGCCACCTGCCAGGTCTGCAGTCCGTCACGTGCCAGCATCATGTCGGGAAAATTCCCCGCCAGACATGGAATTACCGACTGGATCGGAGCCAGAACAGGGGAAGAATGGCGTAAAGCAGGAAGATTTAACAAATTACTGCCCCCGGAATACCTTCACAATCTTCCACATGAATATGTCACGTTACCAGAAGCTATGAAGGAAGCCGGATATAAAACTTTTTTCGCAGGGAAATGGCATCTGGGAAGCAAAGGATCCTGGCCAACGGATCATGGTTTTGACATAAACAAAGGCGGATGGGATGTAGGAGGACCACACGGAGGTTATTTTGCCCCATGGGAAAATCCCAATCTTGAAAGCGGCCCCGACGGTGAAAATCTGTCGCTGCGTCTTGCCACGGAAACAGCAAACTTCATAAAACAAAATAAGGACACTTCATTCTTTGCCTACCTGGCATTTTATGCAGTTCATGCCCCCATTCAGACTACAAAGGAAAAATGGGCAAAATATCGTCAAAAGGCCGAAGAAACGGGTATTGCAGAGACAGGTTTTGAAATGGGCCATTTCCTGCCTATCCGCCAGGTACAGGATAATCCAATCTATGCCGGCCTGGTTGAAATGATGGATGATGCTGTTGGCATTGTCCTTAATGCACTTGATGAAGCCGGACTGGCAGACAATACTGTTGTAATCTTTACAGCTGACAATGGAGGTGTTGCTGCCGGGGACGCTTTTGCCACTTCCAACAAACCCTTGCGTGCAGGAAAGGGATATCAGTTTGAAGGAGGCATACGCGAACCCTACTTCATTAAAATACCCTGGATGGAAGGCGGCCGTTCGTGCAGCACTCCGGTTACGGGGACAGACTTCTATCCTACCCTGCTGGAATTAGCAGGGGCGGAATTAAAACCTGAAGAACATATAGACGGAGTGAGCCTGGTGCCTCTGCTGGAAGGGAAGACAATCCCGGAACGCCCGCTGATCTGGCATTATCCCCACTATGGCAACCAGGGTGGCGAGCCGTCATCAATCATCAGGCAAGGTAAATGGAAGCTCATCCATTACTACGAAGATGGAAGAAAAGAGCTTTATAACCTTGAAACTGATATAGGGGAAAAAACTGAATTATCTGAAAAATACCCGGAACTTGTCAGGGAGCTTGACGAAAAACTATTTTCCTACCTGAAAGAAGTGAATGCTCGTTTTCCTGAAAAGGATTGTGAATATAATGAAGAGAAGGAAAAGGAATACCTTGAAATGATAGTAAATGAAAGATGGCCACGGCTGGAAAAGCAGCGGCTGGAATTCTTATCGGAAGATTTCGATCCGGGTAACAACTGGTGGAACAGCTATGTTACAAAAGATTAAATCAGCTTAAAAATTTCCTTCGAAGCTCTTCCACCTGTTTATCACCAATAGGGACAAGCGTGCCCAGGGAGGCGGTCAGGGTCAACGATTTGGCACTGAATTCCGCTACCTCAAGACGGTCAAATGTACCTAGCAGCTTATCTCCTGTTACCAGGACAGAATCATTATTTATTATTACAGCAGGCATTTTCTCTGACAGAAGATTGAGGATAGTTTCCTTTCCGGCAAAATGTGATCCGAAAGGAACATTTGGCACATCCTGGAGAAATATCCAGCTCTCAGGGATAGTTCTTACATCAAACTTTTCATCAGTTACGCTATAAGCCATCAGGTAAGGTGTCTGGGTTAAGATAATTGAATTTATCCCGGGATTCCTTTTATATATCTCCTGATGCAGCCATGTAGCACGACTGGGTAATTTCCCCGGCTCACGTTCTCCGTTTTTAATCTGTACAATATCCTCATTTTGCATGTTCCAGCGGGCAATATTAGTTGGAGTAATAAGAAAATCATTTCCTCTCCATCGTACTGAAACCGTTCCGTATGAGCTTATCATTAAACCCTGTGAACATGCCCTGTGGACTATCCTTTTAATTTCCTCGCGAATAGCTCTTTCATCAGACGGATGTTCCACACTACCCATTTCCGGAAGCAGCCGGGGTATTTGATTTTCAAATTCCTCTATTTGTTCATCAGTAAGGTAGTTTGGTACCCCTATGGTATAACCGTATATAATTGTCCGGGCACAAAATTCCAATGTTTCAAAACGCTGAAATGCATCGCCGAGGTCTCTTCCACCAACAACCGTTCCGTGATTTTCCATGATAACTGCATTGAATCCTTTGTCAAACTCACAGGAAATCTCTCCACCAAGTTCCTCACTGCCAGGTAATGCGTATGAAGCATAACCTATACCTCCACACACATATTTTGCCTGCGGAATTATATTGGTATCAGGAATTTTCCTGACAATACTAAAAGAAACCAAGGCAGGAGGGTGGGCATGAATAATGGCTTTGATATCAGGCCGGCTTTTGTATATAGCACTGTGAAAAGGGTATTCTGAAGAAGGCCGGTGCCTGCCTTCTATTTTACCGTTCTTCCGGACAACCATTATATCGGAAGGACGAAGCGATCCTTTATCAATGGAAGCAGGAGTAACCCATATATCTCCGTTATCATCTATGATTGAAACATTTCCACCTGATGTGGTGGTAAGTCCGCTTCGGTAAATTTTATCTATGATCATGGTAATCTGATCACGCGGATGCATTAAATCAGTATCAAGTTTTTTCATCCGAATATAATTTATTATAATTGAGATCTTATATATTCAGGGCATGAAATTACAAAACATTAGTTAATAATATATCAAAAGGCCTAACGGACAGGCAAGTCTTAGGGTAATAATAATAATGAGGTTATCCCGCGTAAAAATTATAATCTGGTATTTATGAAAGGCAACATCCTTAAAATGAGAACAGAACTGGCAAGACCGGTAAAATATTTTCTTCCTGTGGGAGACAGTGAAATTGATATGAATGCCCTTATAGGAAAAAAAATCAAAATGCAATTCAACGGTCAAATAAACTGTATTGTATGTGGTAAAATAACAAAAACCTCTTATAATCAAGGATTTTGCTATAATTGTTTTCAAACCGCTCCTGAAGCAGATGAATCGGTTGTGCATCCAGAGCTTTCCAAAGCACAGTTTGGAATCTCCAGAGATATGGAATGGGCTCGTAAGCATGATCTTATAGACCATATTGTTTACCTTGCCGTTACCAGCGATCTTAAAATAGGGGTAACCAGGCATCACCAGATACCGACAAGATGGATAGACCAGGGAGCCTCTTTTGCAATAAAAATAGCCAAAACACCAAATCGGCATATTGCAGGCATCATTGAAATTTTCTTAAAAAAATACTTTGCTGACAGGACTAACTGGAAAAATATGCTCATAAATACCCCAAAACAGGCCACAGATCTGTTAAATAAAAAAAAGGTCGCAATTAACCTGCTACCGGCAGAGTTACAAAAATATTCATGCGCTGATAATGAAATTACTTCAATAGAGTACCCGCTGAATAAATTACCAGAGAAATTAAAAAGCACCGGATTTGAACAAAATAATATTATAGAGGGCAGGCTTACCGGGATAAAAGGACAATACCTTATCCTTGACAACAGCACAGCTTTAAATATCAGGAAACATAACGGATATTTTATTGCAGTTACATACTAACCCTGGCCTGTTAATAAACTGCGCCGGCCAAACTATCCTTTGGCTCGTTTCATTATATAACTTTAATAATTTGTACGTTAACAAAATTTTTTTGCTG
>CAZIOB010000114.1:0-39288 GCA_964540755.1 uncultured Prolixibacteraceae bacterium
ATTAGAGTCCGTCTATAAAGTCCGCTGCCTGCGTTACGCTTGCCCTCAAAATGGTCATTTACAATTAGTAAACTCACATTTTTCGGTCTGCGCAAGCCTTGTCAGCGAACTTTCTAACCCAGACTCTTTACTTTATTGACAGACACTAATTAAGGAATCTTGAGGGCTTCCAAGGGTATAATTACCCGCATCCTGATGCGCTAAAGAACCATAGAAATTTTTTACTGGCGCTTATCTGCTCTTGCCTCAACTTCCCTGAAAACCCTGAAGAAGTTTTCTCCCCAAACTTTATTTATGTCATCTGTAGTATAACCTCTTTTGATCATTTCCCTTGTGATATTGGGAAACTGGCTGACATCCCGGCAATCGGACAACCCTCCTCCACCGTCAAAATCACTGCCGATCCCCACGTAATCAATTCCTACAAGTTCTTTTACATAGTCTATGTGATCTACAAGGTCAGAAACAGTTGGCAGTTGTGCGGGATATTTATTATCTGCTTCACGCCATTTTTTGTTGAATTCCTGTTTTTCTTCTTCTGTCATGGATTTATAAGTGGTATTATAAATTTTACGGAATTGCATGTACTGTTTTTTCCGGTTCCACAGCATTTGGTGTATTTATGGTCATAAAAAAAATTACCGTAAGTGGCAAGAAATATTTAATTATAAACATATGTTTTTTTTTACAATTATAATTAAAAGATTAGTTTTTCACCCGGGAGTGTAAAATTATTTGTTAACATGTTCTTATAAGTTTAATATTTACGGCTTCTCCTGTTTTGAAATATCATAATTTAGTTAAATTTGAAAATTAATTTTTCAGAACACAATTTAAATATTTCACATGCAAAAAAAAGTTACAATTACCCTTGAGCCACTGGGTGAAAAAATTATTGTGAATGCAGGAACACCTTTGATTGATGTATTGCATGAATATGGCGTTGAATTTCCCTGCGGGGGAAAAGGAACATGCGGACGTTGTAAAGTCAGGCTTATAGAAGGAGAAATGCAAGTGGATACTATTCATCAGTTACGATTGAAAAAACTTGGACTTGGAGAGGATTGGCGGTTAGCCTGTCTGTGCAATGCAGATTCAGATATAACCCTTGAGATATCTGAATTTGAAAATATTATTCTGGCAGATAATTCAACTTTTGAATTTAAACCTCAGAAGGACTTTGGCATTGCGGTTGATCTGGGTACTACTACTGTTGTGGTACAGCTTGTCAATCTGCAGAACGGACATATTGTTGATTCTGTATCCTTTGTGAATCCACAGGGGAAATACGGCGCTGATATTATTTCACGAATCGAGAGTTGTATAGATGGCAAACAGTATGAAATGCAGACACTCATACGGGAAAAGATCGGAAGGGTAATACTCGGCATATTAAATAAACATGCTGTTGATATCGCAAAAGTGATTTTAGTCGGAAACACAGCGATGCACCATATTTTTTCAGGACTGAATGTCAGGCCACTTTCCTTTTACCCCTTTGAATCTCCTGATTTGGGAATTCAGCGCTTTTCGCCGGAAGACCTTAACTGGCCTTTGAAGGCAGATACCGACATATGCTTTTATCCTTCAATCGGCAGTTTTGTAGGTAGTGATATTCTCGCAGGTATTGCTGCAACAAAAATGCTGGAAGATGAAAAATATACTGTTCTGATAGATCTGGGGACAAACGGAGAGATAGTTGCCGGCAATAAAAATAAGATCCTTTGTGCTTCTACAGCTGCAGGGCCTGCTTTTGAAGGGGCAAGGATCAGCCAGGGCATGAGAGCCGCTACAGGTGCAATATCTTCTGTTGATCTGAAAAATGGCAAATTTAGTTGCCATGTTATCGGAAATGTGAAAGCCAAAGGGATTTGTGGCAGCGGACTGATTGATGGTGTGGCTTTACTTCTTCAGCAGCAGATGGTCGGAATGTTTGGTGAAATAAATTCAGGTGAAGAAAAGGTTGAGCTTAAGCATGGAGTCTTTCTTACCCAGCAGGACATACGGGAATTCCAGCTGGCAAAGGCAGCTCTTGCTGCCGGAATGCAGATTCTGTTAAATAACCTGGGAATCACTTTTGCCGATATTGATAAGGTATATATTGCCGGCGGCTTTGGAAATTTTTTGAACATTCAAAATGTTATTTATACAGGATTAATTGAAACAACTGAGGATAAGATTATAAAATTCGGAAATACCGCCCTTATCGGAGCTAAAATGTTCCTGTTTGAAGATGAGGACTTTAGGACCAGGATACTGCGGAAGGTACAACATATAAATCTTGAAGGCGATTCTGCTTTCCAGGATATATATATCGACAAAATGATGCTTAGCTGAAGTTTATTTTTTTATTAGTTCTTTTGTTGAAAGTAAGCCGCAGGCAGCATTGATATCTTGTCCGCGTGATGCACGTATAGTAGTGAGGATGCCGTTTCTGTTAAGGTTATCCTTAAAATTTTGAATTGTTTCTTCCTCCGGACTGTGTAGTGATGAGCCTGGAAGTTTATGGAATCTTATAAGGTTAAGCCGGCATTTTATTCCCCGCAGTAAATTTGTCAGCTCATTTATATGTCGCGGAGAATCGTTTAATCCTTTAAACAATATATATTCAAAAGAAACACGCCTTTGTCCCCTGAATCCCCGGTTTTTTATCTCGTTAATTATCTTTTTTAACGGATAGGCAGATTCGGCAGGGACAAGTTTTTTTCGTTCTTCAGGGAAAGGTGAATGGAGACTAACTGCCAGATGGGCCTCACTTATATCCAGAAAAGTAATCATTGCCGGAAGAATGCCTATTGTCGATACTGTAATACGGTGCGGACTCATAGCAAGTCCCCATTCTGCTGTAAATATTTCCAGGCTTTTGAGTACTTCATCAAGATTATCTAATGGTTCGCCCATTCCCATATATACTATATTGGTAACCTGATTTGCCTCAGGAATGCTTTTTACCTGATTTATAATTTCGCCAGCCGTCAGGTTTCCCTGGAAACCCTGTTTGCCTGTCATACAAAATAAACATCCCATTTTGCATCCAATCTGGGAGCTCACGCAGACTGTTTTACGGTTGCGTTCGGGTATCATTGCTGTTTCAATGAAGTTATTATTAACTGTTCTGAAAAGATATTTTTTTGTCCCGTCTTTACTCTCCTGAACTTTTTCCGGTGGTATCAAACCTGTCTCATATTTGACAGACAGCAGGTTCCTTGCTTTTTTGGAAATATTGGTCATTTCATCTATAGATCCGGCATTTTTTTTGTAAAGCCAGTCTGATAGCTGTACTGCCGTAAATTTTGGCAGGCCGGAATTTTTTGCGATCTGCTGAAATTCTTCCAATGTTTTCCCTAATAGCCTATCTTTCATACTATTAAAATTGTTAATTTTTAAAGGTATAGTATGTAACTCGCATGTATTTTAATCATTCTCTTGTGGGTGTAAATATTTTAGATGCTCGTTTCATATGATTAAAATTAATTATATTCAAAGGTATCATATGTAACTCGCATAAGTTTTAATCCTACTCTTGTGTGATTTTACAATTATGCTCGTTTCTGATTAAATTTTAAGAAAACAGTATTATGCCTGAATTTATAAAGATTACAATACAGCTTTATTTGCAAAGAACCGCATGGCTAACCGGTATTAAATGATACCCAGATTCTTTCCTGTTTTTATAAAAGCGCTGACCGCTTTATCAATTTGTTCAGTAGTATGTGCGGCCGACAGCTGGACGCGTATTCGGGCTTTGCCACGAGGCACAACAGGATAACAGAATCCTATTACATAGATACCTTCTTTCAGTAATTCATCGGCAAATTTAATAGCGAGTGGTTCATCATACACCATTACCGGTACTATAGCTGTGTTGCCTTTAACCAGGTCGAATCCTGCTGATTCCATCTTTGAACGAAAATATCGTGCATTTTCCATTGTTTTGGCAGGCAGTTCACCTGATTCAGAAAGCATTTCAATTACCTTCATTGTAGCCCCGACAGTAGCAGGGGCAAGAGTATTTGAAAACAGGTACGGACGTGAACGTTGACGCAGCATATCTATGATCTCTTTCCGGCCTGATGCACATCCTCCGTTCCCTCCGCCCATTGCTTTGCCAAAGGTTGTTGTTATAATATCTATTTTGCCCAATAAATTAAAATATTCTGCAGTCCCCCTGCCAGATTTACCAATGTATCCCGTAGCATGTGAATCATCAACCATTACCAGGGCATCGCATTTTTCGGCCAGTTCAACTATTCCCGGCAGATTAGCCATATCTCCATCCATTGAAAAAATGCCGTCGGTTACTATTATCCTGTATTTTGAGTCAAAAGAATCTTTCAGACACTTCTGCAACTCGTTCATATCTGAATGTTTATAGCGAAAACGACGGGCCTTGCAAAGGCGTACTCCGTCAATTATACTTGCGTGGTTAAGTTCATCCGATATAATTGCTGATTCAGGGCCAAGCAGTGGTTCAAATACCCCGGCATTGGCATCAAAACAGGCACAATACAAAAGAGTATCTTCTGTACCAAGAAATTCAGAAACCTTTTTTTCCAGTTCTTTGTGTATCTGTTGTGTTCCGCATATGAAGCGGACAGAGGACAAACCAAATCCCCATTCGTTCATTATTTCCTGTGCAGCTTTAACTACCCGGGGATGGTCAGCCAGGCCAAGATAGTTATTGGCACAGAAATTCAGTACTGTTTTTCCGGTTGACACCCTGATCTCTGCTCCCTGGGGGGAGGTAATTATACGTTCCGATTTATATAAACCCTGTTCTTTTAATTCCTTAAGATTATTCTGAAGATCTTGTTTTATTTTTTTGTACATAGCCCAGGATATTTTTAATTATTCTTCAGTACAAATGTAAGTAATCCGATTGAAAAACAGTGGATGGTAAGGTTACTATATGAACTCTTTGGATCGCCGTTTTTTCTGAGAGCAGGACATACGGGCGGAGATTACTTTCCATTATTTTTCAAAGGCTTTATTCACATTGCCAAACAAGAAAAATTTTTATTAAATTTGGTCATGCTGAGAAGAGCGGATAACCGGTCTTCGAAGATAAAATACTTCATCTGACCCAAAAGAATATACTGATGGAAAAGAGAATTGGCGGAGCCATTATTGTAATACAGGATAAGTCTTCACTTCCTGAGTTTAATTCTATTCTTAATAACCATAGCGATATTGTTATCGGAAGGCAGGGTATTCCGTTAAAGGATCGTCACATCAGTATTATATCACTGGTACTGGAGGGAACTGTCGATGACATCAGCAGTCTTACCGGCAAAATAGGCAGATTGAAGGGAATGCATGTGAAATCAGTTCTAACGAAAATTTAATATTTTAATAATGAACAATACGACTACAGCAAGGTGGACAGATCGGGTTATCAAACAGGACGAAATTGATAAGTATCTGATCAATGGAGAAGATTTTATTAATACGGGAGAAATCTTTCAAAATCTTGAAAAGAATAAAAATCCTGATAAGCAACGCATCAGGGATATTATGCAAAAGTCACTCTCAATAGAGCGGCTTGATCCGGATGAAACAGCAGCATTACTAGATGTTCAGGATGAGGATCTTCTTCAGGAGATGTATTCTACTGCCCTCGAGGTTAAGAGGAGGGTCTATGATAACAGAATTGTGTTTTTTGCACCTTTATATTGCTCTAACTTATGCGTAAATTCATGTCTTTATTGCGGCTTCAGAAGTGAGAATAAAGAAGAAGTGAGGCGCCGGCTGACTATGGAAGAGATAAAGGAGGAAACACGTATCATGACACGCGAGGGACATAAACGCATGATAATTGTTTTTGGGGAGCACAGACTAAGTGATGCCGATTACATGGTGGAAGCCATAGAATCTGTCTATTCAGTGAAGGAAAAATCCACTTATGGTTCCGGTTACGGGAATATCCGCAGAGTAAATGTCAATGCTGCACCCCTGGAGACGGAAAAACTCCGCAGGTTGTGGAAAGCAGGGATCGGAACATACCAGGTCTTCCAGGAAACATACCATAAACCAACATATGCAATGGTTCATCCGCGCGGGCCAAAAGCAAATTACCGGTGGCGCCTTTATGCATTGCACAGAGCCATGGAAGCCGGTATTGACGATGTTGCCACAGGGGCATTATTTGGTGTTTACGACTGGAAGTTTGAAGTCATGGGACTGCTTTATCATGCGATCGACCTTGAAAGGCAATTTAGTATAGGGCCTCATACTATTTCATTTCCTCGGCTCACTCCTGCAAGCGGATCCGATTTCAGTACACAGTCGAAATATCTTGTGAAAGATAAGGATATGAAAAAGCTGGTCGCCATATTACGACTTTCCGTACCTTATACAGGATTGATCTGCACTGTCAGGGAAAGGCCGGAGATGCATATCGAACTTATGAAAATTGGTTGTACACAGACAGATGCATCAAGTAATATAGGAATCGGAGGTTATACCGAGGCCATGAAACAAAAGGCATTACTTGAATCAGGCATAATTCAACAGGATAAGACCAGGCAACAATTTATGCTCAATGATACTCGCAGTCTGGATGAGATGATACGGGAAATGGCAAAGCTTGGCATGATCTCTTCTTTCTGTACTGCAGGTTACCGCTGTGGCCGTACAGGAGACAAGATTATGGGACTTCTCAAATCTTGCAAAGAGGGAAAATTCTGCAAGTTAAATGCTGTGCTGACATTCCGGGAGTTTCTGGATGATTATGCTTCCCCGGAAACACGTTTAATAGGGGAAAAGCTTATTAAGCAAGAACTTGATGAAATTGGTGTTATGCCATTTTATAAAAGAGGAAAATTATATGAAAATTTCCTTAATAAATATGACCAGATATCCCGGGGTGAAAGAGATGTTTATATTTAGTCGAACTGATCCTGAACGATGTCCTTCCGGGTAGTAGCTTTAGTGAAGGAAGATCGAAGGGAGATAGAGGGATCTCAGGGAATTTTACGGGCAGACTCTTAATAACTGAAATATGAACGGGAATACAAGTCTGAAGAAGCAATTGGATGAAATTGCAATTGAATTGGAATCTAAATACGGGATAAAAGTATATTTCTGCGAAATTATCGGTAATCGATGGTCTTTTTTTGCCGGTGATAAAACTCTTGATATCCCGGAGCACCGGATCCCTTTAAATGATAGCTTCGGGATTATGACGGGGGAGATTTCCTGCCGGCAGGAGGAATGGGAGAAAATTTTAGAAGATATAAAAGCTAACCTGTCTGTTTAATGTGTTACCTGTTAAAATTTTTTTTCAGGATTTCAGAAAAAATTTTTATCGCTGTTTGCAGGCAAAATATTTCAGTAAGTCTTTTCAATATATCACAAGGCCTCTTTTCTTAAAAAACTTATCTTTGCAGGGATTTTTAAAAGTTTTTAAAAAAAGAAAAAATGGCTGATAAACGAGTCCGCGTAAGATTTGCCCCGAGTCCGACCGGGCCTTTACACATGGGTGGTATGAGAACAGCCCTGTTTAATTATCTTTTTGCAAAGAAGCACGGAGGCGACTTTATTTTAAGAATTGAAGATACTGACCAGAACAGGTTTGTCCCGGGTGCCGAGGAGTATATCATTGAGAGCCTTAAATGGTGTGGGCTTTACCCTGATGAAGGGCCGGAAACAGGTGGCAAATATGGCCCCTACCGGCAAAGCGAACGCAGGGAGATTTACAAAAAATATGCTGATAAGCTTGTGGAGTCGGGCCATGCATATATTGCTTTTGACACTCCCGAAGAGATAGAGGAACTCAGAAAGAAGGCAGAGTTAAAGAACGGGACTTTTTCATATGGCATAACCACACGAAATGATCTTAATAACTCTTTAGGGTTATCTAAGGAAGAAGTTGAGAAAAGAGTGGCTGCAGGAGAAAAATATGCCATCCGTTTTAAAATGCCAGAGGATGAGGACATAACAGAAAATGATATTATCCGCGGGATGGTAACTTTTAACACAACTAAGAGTCTGGATGATAAAGTATTGTTCAAATCTGATGGCATGCCTACCTATCATCTTGCCAATGTGGTAGATGACCATCTGATGGAGATCACACATGTTATCCGTGGTGAGGAGTGGCTCTCATCAATGCCTTTGCATGTTTTATTATATAAAGCCCTGGGATGGGATGAAACCAGGCCGGAATTTGCACATATGCCTCTGACTCTTAAACCACACGGAAAAGGTAAATTAAGTAAGCGTGATGGCGATAAAATGGGATTTCCTGTTTTCCCTCTTGCATGGAAAGATCCTTCTTCGGGAGAAATTTTTCATGGTTACCGTGAGGATGGTTATTTTCCTGAGGCATTCATAAATATTATTGTCATGCTGGGATGGAATCCTGGTAGTGGACAAGAGATTTTTTCCCTTGATGAGCTGATCGAAGCATTCAGCCTGGAGCGGGTAGTCAAATCGGGATCACGTTTTGATCCTGAAAAAGCCCGGTGGTTCAATAAATATTATTTTCAGAAAAAGACGGATGATGAATTGAAATCTCTTTTTAAGCCGGTCTTAGAGGAGAAGAATATTAATGCCGCCGATGACAAAATAAAGAGGGTGATAGCTACAATCAAAGAGCGGTGTGAATTTGTTTCCGATCTCTGGAAAGAAGGCAGTTTCTTTTTTGTTGCTCCGGAATCTTACGATGAAAAGGCGGTTAAAAAACAGTGGAAGGAAGATACTGCCGATAAGCTTAAAGCTATTAATGATCTTTATAGCAATATCACTGAATGGGAAGCTACTGCCATCAAAGAACAATTTTCAAATTTCATGAACTTAAAGGGATGGGGCTTCGGATCAGTTATGAATCCTTTACGTCTCTGTCTTGTTGGCGCCAACAAGGGACCGGATCTGTTTGTTATATGTGATCTTCTGGGTAAAGACGAGACAATAAACCGTATAGAAAAAGGGATAGAGAGAATAGGGGGAATTAAATTTTAAAGGTGCCCTCACAAAAGGGAATGAATATAAAGTTTAAAAAACAAAAATTTTTCAAAACATTGGATTTATAAAGTGGTTATTTATAAATATTTAATTCAATTATATTCACATGAAATTTTTACCTGCATTTTCAGATGTTAAGGATGCTTCCCTGCGGATAAGGCAATATATTCATAAAACGCCTGTATTGAGTTCATCAGGTATTAATGAGATAGCTGGCGGAAAATTATTTTTTAAATGTGAAAATTTCCAGAAGGCAGGGGCATTTAAGTTCCGGGGTGCATGCAATGCTGTTTTTTCGCTATTCGCATCGGACCGGGATGTCCCCAAGAGGGTTGCTACCCACTCTTCAGGCAATCACGCTGCAGCCCTGGCGCTGGCAGCAAAATTAAAAGGGATAGATGCACATATCGTTATGCCGGCCAATTCCCCCGAAATCAAGAAGAGAGCAGTGGCAGGTTACGGCGCCGGAATTACTTTTTGTGAACCAACATTGAAAGCACGTGAAACAACTCTTGCCAAAGTTATCAAAGAAACAGGTGCAACAGAAGTGCATCCTTATAATGATTTTTTTGTTATTGCCGGTCAGGGGACGGCTGCTATGGAACTGATTGACCAGGAGGGTAATTTTGATATAATATTGGTGCCGGTTGGGGGCGGGGGACTTATCAGCGGAACAGCCCTTTCTGTTAAAGCGATGCTTCCCGATTGCCAGGTAATAGGTGTTGAGCCGGCGGGCGCTGATGATGCTTTTCGTTCATTTCATTCAGGCCGGCAGGTGCCATCTGAAAATCCACAAACAGTCGCAGACGGATTGCTCACATCCCTCGGAACAAGAACATTTGCTGTTATACTTGACAAGGTCGATGATATCGTTACAGTTTCCGAGGAAAAGATCATTGAAGCTATGCGCATGATATGGGAGAGGATGAAGATAATTATTGAACCTTCGGCTGCTGTCCCTCTTGCAGCAATCCTTGAGAAGAAAGTAGATGTAAAAGGGAAAAAGACAGGGATAATTCTTTCGGGGGGAAATCTGGACCTTGACAAATTACCATTTTAAGAATATAATAATTGAGTCCCGGTTGCGGTCAGGCTATTTGTTTCAGGATAAAATTGATCGTTATACTGCATTCCCTGACAGAACGACATATCCACGGCCTTTTAAACTGGATTAAGGTTTTACGATTTATAACATTGGACTAACAATATGGGCCAGCGATTCCCTGAGCTTGTAATGCCACTTACGTTTTACCCATGATGACAGTTTGATCTGACGGCTGTTTTTGATATCCTCCATAAAGATTTTTTCCAGTTGTGATGTGAATTTTTCATCATAGATAAAAGCATTAACCTCAAAATTGGTTTCAAGACTCCTGAAATCTAAATTAGAAGTCCCGATGCTCGAAAATATTTCATCAACAATTATATACTTGCTGTGTATAAAGCCGGTTTGATAAAAATAAATTTTTACTCCTGCTTCCAATAATTCTTCTATGTAGGATAATGAGCTCCACCTGGGAATAATCGCATCTGACTTTTCCGGTATGATAATTCGGACATCGACCTTACTCAACGCTGAGGTTTTAAGGGCCGCAACTATTTGAAGAGGGGGCATCAGATAAGGGGTGACAATGAATATTTTATTTTTGGCGCCCGCAATTGCCGAAAAAAATGCCTGTCCGATATTTTCCCAGTCGGAATCGGGACCGCTGGCCGATACCTGAACAGGGATACCATTTCTCTTAGTAGCGGGAAGAAAATAGTTTCTGCCTGATATATTTTCATTTATTACTGCATGCCAGTCCGAGGCAAATATAACCTGCAATGATGATACAGCATCTCCCGTTATCTGAAGATGAATATCACGCCATGGTCCTATGCCTTTTACGCCATCGATATAACGGTCTGCAATATTTATTCCTCCGGTAAACCCTGTATGCCCGTCAACGATCAATATTTTCCTGTGGTTGCGAAAGTTTACACGTGATGTCAGACGGGGAAACCTGACTTCCATGAAAGGGTAGATTTCGATACCATTTTCATTGAGTTCGGAAATGTATTTTTTACTGAGACTCCAGCTTCCCACATCGTCGAAAATAATACGGATAATCACTCCCTCCCTGCTCTTCTCTATTAACAGGTCTTTTAACCGGTTGCCGATATTATCATCAACAATAATATAGTATTCGATATGAATATGATGCTTCGCATTCCTTATAGCTTCGAAGATAGCATCAAAAGTCGCTTTTCCCCCTTCCAGAATTTTCAGCTGATTGCCTGTAGTGAGCAGAGCGCTGGAATTATTAAGCAGTAACCTGATAAGCTTTTCTTTTTCGCGGATTTTAGTATCTGTATTAACTAAAGCCTTTTCAAATTGCTGGAGCTGACGTGATGATAACCTTTTATTTCTGTTAAGGCTTTTTATGCCTTTTCTTGAAAATAACTTCTGTTTACGGTATTCCTGACCGAAAAACAGATAGAAGATAACTCCAAATACCGGAAGTAATAATAGGGCCATTATCCATGCTACTGTTTTGTATGGTGATCTTTTTTCCCACAATATCATTATGGCAACAGGTATTGCTGTTAACAGAAATATCAGTGTAAAAATTTTCCAAAAATCCGGAGCCGGAACCATCATTAATAAATTTCAGATTTATTAAAATTCATATTATTCAGAAGAAAAACAATTTTGGTATGAAATTCGTATATAATAAACTGTAATTAAATATTTAAGTATAGGAAGAATATTAAAAATGTTCTCAAATTTATAATATTTTTTTTGATAATATAAAAATTTGAAATTATGAAACGTGCGATAATATGGTTAGGGATAATTATTTTTATTTTGAGCTGTTCAATACAAAAGAGAGCTGCAATAATAGAAAGTAATGACATAGAGACCTTAGAGCAGGATTCAACAGAGTATGAGCTCGAAACCTTTGATCCGAAGTTTGAAACCTGGTATCAGCTTCATGATTCTCCTGCGCTATACCGTTCGCAACAATATTATGAGAGCTGGAACCGTCAATATGTGACTGCATGGAACTACAATGCAACAGATTCGCGGAAAAGTTGGTTCTTTGAACCCATTATCGGATATGACCCGACAATTGATTATGGTTTTGAATTAAACCATGAGTTGTTTTATTATTTTCAATATGTGGAACATGTGTTGAAAATACAGATTATGTCCGGAGGGCCCAATGTAGTACATAATTGATGTTTGCCAGTTAAATAATTAATGGGGGATCATGATTTGCCGCATTTTTTAACTGTTTGCCGTATGCTAAAGATCAAGTTAAGAGGTGATAATTATAAGATTTTAAACAACATACCCGGATATTAATAAAAAGAATGATTGCGGAATATTTTCAGGCTATCCTTGTCAAACGTTTCTTCACTTACAAGCATACCCCTTAATTCAGGAGACCTGAGCCCTTTAAAGAAAAATTTATCACCCGTAAAAACATGAGTTTCATCCCATAAATCTTGTTGAATGAAACCCTCAAGTGTTTTTTTACCCCCTTCAACGATAAGTGAAAGAATTTTACGGGTAAAAAGATGCTCCAATATTTGGCGTATGATATTCTTTTTAAAATCAATCATAACAAAAGAAACTGAATTTTCTTCCGAAGTCTTTGCTGAATTAAAAACCAGAGTTTTGCCCTTTGAAGTGAATATATTCAGATTTTTTGACAATCGCAGATCTTTGTCAATGACAATGCGAAGAGGATTCCTGCCGGACCAGTGCCTTACAGTTAGTGATGGATTATCCGTCTCTGCCGTATTAGTCCCGACCAATATGGCATCTTCTGTTGAACGTATTTTATGTACGAGTCGGAGTGATGTTTCTCCCGTTATCCAGACCGGATTCCCATATTCATTGCTGCTGCGTTCCCTGTCAATATAACAATCGGTTGTTTGTGCCCATTTTAAAATAATATAGGGCCTTTGTAGAATGTGAAAGGTAAAAAATCGTTTATTAAGCCCTGCACATTCCTTTTCAAGAACTCCGGTTATTACATTTATACCTGCTTTTCTCATTTTTTCAACTCCTTTGCCGGCAACAGCGGGAAAAGGATCAATAGTCCCGATAACAACCCTGGGAATACCTTTATTGATTATCAATTCAGAACATGGTGGCGTCATTCCATAGTGGGAACATGGCTCCAGGTTAACGTAAAGAGTGCTTTCTTTCAGGAGTTGCGGGTTCCGGACCGATCTTATGGCATTAACCTCCGCATGCGGGCCTCCGTATTTCTGATGAAATCCTTCACCTATTATTTTTCCGTTTCTGACAATTACACTGCCTACCATTGGATTGGGCGACACATTGCCTTCGCCGGACCGGGCAAGATCAAGACAACGGGACATATATTTTTCGTTTGCATCCATTTGCCGGGAAAAAGTATCTTTACTACGTCAAATGTAACACAATGAAAGAGACAATTCAATATATCGAGGAAGAATTAAGCGGATTATATCCAAAAATTGAAATAAAATCCTTCATCAGACTTATTATTGAAAATGTTTGTAACCTGGATTATACTGGGATGATTATAAGGCAAAATACTGAACTGAGCCCTGATTCAAAATTAAAAATTAAGGAGATTGTTGAACATTTGAAAGAATCGGAACCTATTCAGTATATCTTGGGCGAGGCTCACTTCATGGATTTAAAATTGAAAATAACTAAGCCGGTTTTCATCCCCAGGCCTGAAACCGAAGAGCTTGCACAGTGGATAATTGACTCGCATAAGAACAAGTCGCCTGAAATTCTGGATATAGGCACAGGAAGCGGTTGTATTGCGCTGGCGCTTGAACGGCATATAAGAATGTCGCGGGTGTCGGCAGTTGATATCTCTCAGGATGCTCTTAATAATGCCCGTTATAATTCCTCGATCCATAACTTAAGCGTTAATTTTTTTAATGCAGATATTTTTCAATGGGAAAATTATAAGTGGGACAATTATGATATTATAGTCAGCAATCCTCCATATGTAATGGAGAAAGAAAAGAATGACATTGAGGTAAATATTTTGAAATACGAGCCCTGGATAGCGCTGTTTGTACCTGATGATAATCCGCTCATTTTTTACCGGACAATTGCTGAATTTGCCCGTAATTATTTAAAGAAAGGCGGATGGATATATTTTGAGATCAATGAGAAGCTTGGTGATGAGCTCAGGCTTTTGCTTTTACGCATGGGTTTTGGAAATATAGAAATTAAAAGGGATATTAGCAATAAAGAACGTATGGTAAGATGCTGTAAAAAGTGAAATCATGCGGTAGAGATTTAATGAATAACAGGTAATTGTAAGGGTTTAATTACTGAAATGATTTATATTTGAAATTTTTAGGTGGAATGTTATTTATAGTGTAGTATCGTGAGAAAGGCAATAAAAAATATTTTAGCGGGACTTAATATTGCAGCTGTTCTTTTTCTCATAACAGCCTATTTGTCAATATATATATCCCCTGAAGTATGCTGGGTACCTTCATTCTTCGGACTGGCTTATCCGGTTATTCTTGTTGTCAATTTATTTTTTATTGTTATGTGGCTGATAATCAGTCCCCGTTTCCTCTGGTTATCCCTGATAGCCATTCTTGCCGGAATAGGATTTTTAACAAAATTTATTCAGTTTAACGGTAAAAGCATTGAAAAAGGTGATATTGATGTTTTATCTTATAATGTGCGCTATTTTGCAGGGAAGAGTAATGAATCGCATGAGAATACTGCAGATGAGATAAAAAAATTTTTAAATGAGCAGGAACCTGACATAATCTGTCTGCAGGAAGTAAGGTTAAGAAAGAATGATATTTTTAATCTTGCCGAGACTGTCAGGGAATTAAGAAATATCAATCACTATCAGTATGCCCGTTCCAGTACAACTTACGGATCGGTTACGATGACACGTTACCCTATTATTGATATGGGTGAGATAAGATTTGAAAATTCAAGGAACATCACTATCTACACAGATGTGCTGATAGACGGCGATACGGTAAGGATATTCAATGTACATCTTCAGTCATATAATGTTGATCCTGAAAGATATTCTATTATTGATTCAGGGATTGATGAGGAAGAAGATCTCAAAGATGTCCACGAAATATGGTACAGATTAAAAGAGGGTTTTTATTTACGGTCACAGCAGGCAAAGGTAATAAGGGAATATATCGGGCAATCACCTTATCATATTATCATTTGCGGAGACTTAAATGATACTCCGGCATCTTTTTCATACAGGCAGCTTAAAAAGGGACTTGCAGATGCTTTTGTAAATTCAGGAAGAGGGGTTGGACGAACTTATATTGGGAGGATGCCTTCATTCAGAATAGATTATATTTTTCACAGTCACGGTTTTGAATCCTATAATTTTAAAACAATTGATTTTCGTTACTCCGATCACCTGCCTGTGTCATGTTCTCTTGTAAAAAATGATCAGTAACCGGAAAGTATTTTCAGGGAGGTTATCTTGTCTTTTTTAAGCTGTTCTGCTAATTCTCCGGCGGTTTTGAATTTTTTTTCATCTCTGATTTTTTCAGCGAACAATAATGTAATCTGCTTATTGTAGAGGTTTCCTGAAAAATTGAATATATGCACTTCGATAGTCCGGTTGTCAGCATTCATATTAAAGGTAGGCCTTGATCCAATATTTAACATTCCCTGGTATTTCTCGTTCCCGAGAATTACTTCCACAGCATAAACTCCCCTGCCGGGGATCAGCTTGTTAATATCCGGAGATTCAATATTGGCAGTCGGGAAACCCATTTCCCTTCCCAACCCCATGCCTTCTACCACTTTTCCAAGCATAGTGTAACTGTATCCCAGATATCTGTTGGCTTTTGATATCAATCCATCCTGAAGGGCATTACGTATTTTTGTAGAGCTGACATGGGCATTATCTACTAAAAGAGGTTCAACCTTTTCTATTTTGAAGTTATAATCTTTTGCACAGGCCTGTAAATATTCAAAATCTCCTTCACGGTCTTTGCCAAACCGGTGGTCATATCCTACTACAAGGCAGTACAAATTAATCCTTTTGATTAAAATTTTTTCTACAAATTCCGAATATTTCAACTCTGAGAATACCTTTGTAAAAGGGAATATTATCAGGTGGTCAATACAGGATTTTTCAAATAAAATTATTTTTTCTTCCAGAGTTGTAAGTAAACGAAGGCCATTATTTTCTTTTGAAGTGACCAATCTCGGATGAGGATGAAATGTGAATATTACAGATTCGCCTCCCTGCTCTTGTGCAATATCCCTCACCCTGTTTATGACCTTTTGGTGTCCCCGGTGAACACCATCGAAAGTTCCGATGGTTACCACGGGCCTGCGGCCTTTAAAGCTGTTGATGTCGTGATGTATTTTCACAATTACTCCTTGAAGTCAGCGAACATAATATATTTTCATGAATTTTCGGGTATCAATTTCATGAAAAGTGAAATATTACCTGAATATCTAAAGTAAAATCGTCATGTAGAGCTGTAATAGATTTTCATGCATTATTAAAATCATTAAGATATGTTTTTGTAATATGGAATTTGTTAATTTTACAACCTTTTATGTATAATAATTTTACAATTTGTGGGTTTTAATCAACAGATCAGGAACATATTAAAGATCATGATTTTATAAAAATAAAACAAAATTTGTCTAATAGATAAATAGTTATAAAAACAGATATAATAATGATGAAAAATCTGATAATAATAAAAAGACTATTTTTTTTCAGTATAATATTGTCGATCCTGCTGGCAGGTTGTGGCAAGAATGAAAATCAGTTTACAATAAAAGGACGGATCACTCATGGAGAGGGTAAGCCGGTTTATCTTGAAGAATTACTTGTTTCTTCGACAAAACTTTTAGATTCAGCAAAGATCAACAGTAAGGGGGAGTTCGAATTCAAAGGCGAAACCGGTATTCCTACCTACTATCTTTTAAAACTTTCTGATAAAAAGTTTATAACCTTACTCGTCGATTCATTGGAAGAGGTATTCATAGAAGCTGACATTGCTAATTTCGAACGTGATTACCGGGTAAGTGGATCTGTCGGTTCAATTCATGTAAAACAGCTGAATGACAGGCTGTTTGAAACCCGGCATAAACTGGATTCACTGAGATCACTGAATAATCTTTTTAAGGGAAATCCTGATTATCCGGAATTGAGTAAACAGTGGAAAGAGGAAACAGCGCGCATAAAACAGGAGCAGGTTGAATTCTCAAAACAGTTTGTCAATGATAACCCATTTTCGATGGCAAGTGTTATGGCTCTCTATCAGAAGTTTGACAATGATGAATATATAATAAATGATCTGCATACAATGCGGGTGGCGGCTTCTGCCCTTAATTCCATCTATCCGCAGTCAGGCCATGTGAAGGCGCTTTACCAGAATGCTGTCAATTTGGTGAATGAGGAGAAGAGCGCCAGATTACAACGCTTCATACAGGAACAGGGTCAAAATAGCCCTGATATTGTATTACCTGATCCGGATGGCAGGGAAATTGCCCTTTCATCCTTACGTGGAAGGGTGGTATTATTACATTTCTGGTCGGCAGTAGATAAAAATTCGAGGATTCTGAATGAAGCGCTTGCAGAGGCTTACCGTAAATATAAAAATAAGGGATTTGAGATTTACCAGGTAAGTGTTGACGATAACCGTATTGAATGGGTCGATGCTATAGACAATGATGAATTGGCATGGATCAATGTTGGTGATATGGAAGGAAGTACAATGGCTGTTAATTTATACAACATAAAATCTATACCATATAACTATCTTTTAGACGAGAAAGGTGCGATAATAGCAAAAGATCTCAAAGGACCCGCTCTTGACAGAGAGCTTACGGCCATCCTCAACTAATACTTTTTTCAATTCAACAACTATTTCTTGACAGAAAAAAAGAAAATATATTTTATCTCTGATATTCATTTAGGAGCTCCGGCTCTTAATAATAATGCTTATCGTGAACGACTGTTTACAAAATGGCTCGATTATATAAAAGATGATGTTGCCGTACTGTATCTTCTGGGGGATATTTTTGATTTCTGGTTTGAATATCAAAAGGTTATACCCAGAGGTTTTACGCGTGTGCTCGGACGGTTAGCGGAAATTGCCGATTCGGGTATTCCTGTCCATTTTTTTACAGGGAATCACGATCTGTGGGTTTTTGATTATCTGCCGGAAGAAATAGGTTTAATTGTTCACCGGGAGGAATATATTACGGAGATCTGTGGTAAAAAATTTTTTCTTGCCCATGGTGACGGCCTTGATCCTGATGATAAAGGTTATATTCTTCTGAAAAAAATATTTACATGCAAAACTCTTCAGTGGTTGTTCGCCCGCCTGCATCCCAATTTTGCTTTTTATCTGGCCCACAGGTGGTCCATATCCAGCCGTTTATCCAAATTGAACAATCAAGGAGAATTTAAAGTTAAGAATGAGTGCATGTATAAATTTGCTGAAAAATTTTTAGATAAAGAGTGGGTAGATTATTTTATCTTTGGCCATCGTCATGAGATGGCTGATTTGAGTATATATGGCGGATCAAGATTTATTTTGCTGGGTGACTGGATAACTAACTATTCTTATGGGGTATTCGACGGTGAAAACTTTGAGCTTAAAAAATTTAAAATTAATGATTAGCTAATAGAGAATAGGGAACATTATGTCGAAAAAAGTCTATACAAAGATAATTGGTACCGGAAGCAGCCTTCCTCCTAAAGTAATAAAAAACGATTATTTTCTGGACTATCAGTTTTATGACTCTAAAACAAAAAAGGTTTTTGATAAAACCAATGAAGAAATAATCAGCAAATTTAAAGATATTACAAATATTGATGAGCGACGTTATGTAGCAGACGGACAGGTTACTTCCGACCTGGCTGCACAATCAATAGAAGATGCTTGCAAAACGGCGGGGGTAAAGCTGGAGAGCCTTGATTTTATAATAGTAGCCCATAATTTCGGAGATATATATGATGGCAATGTCAGATGTGATGTTTTGCCCGGCCTTGCAAACAGGGTTAAAATGAAGCTTCACATTAAAAATCCCTCCTGCTTCTGTCATGATGTCATTTCAGGATGCCCCGGATGGACTCAGGCATTAATTATTGCCGATACTTACCTGAAGACAGGTTTTATGAAACGTGGCGCTGTTGTTGGCGCAGATGTTCTTTCCCGTATTTCTGATCCTCATGACCGCGACTCAATGCTTTATGCCGATGGAGCCGGTGCAGCAATAGTAGAAGCCACAGAGAGTGATGAACCTGTCGGTGTTCTGTCATATTCACTCAGATCAGATTCGATTTCCTATGCAAACCTTTTGACTCTCGGTTACTCCAACAATCCCGTGTCAAACGGGAATGAACTATGGATAAAGATGTCAGGCCATAAACTTTATCTGTATGCTATAAAATATGTTCCTGTTGTAGTAAAGGACAGTATTGATAAAGCCGGCCTTAAACTTAGCGATATAAAAAAGATCCTGATCCACCAGGCTAATGAAAAAATGGATGAAGCAATAGTAAAAGGTTTATTCAAGCTATATGGCGAGAAGAAGGTACCACATAATATAATGCCCATGTGTATCAGAGAACTTGGCAATTCATCCACAGCAACTGTTCCTACACTGCTCGACCTTGTTGTCAAAGGGAAAATTGAGGGTCATGAGATAAATCCGGGCGATTATGTGGTTTTATGTTCGGTTGGAGCAGGCATGAATATAAATTCTATTATCTATAAGTGGTAGTGCTGGTTAACTAAGGAAGTGACCGGTTTTCATTCAGGAGGCCTGATAAATACTGTCAATTTATAAAAATAAAGTGCCAACTGTTGATAAGTTGATAATTATTTTTTTTTGTTTGGTGGTTGATAGTTGAAAATCAATGCTTTTTTGTTTATTTTTATATCCGGTACTAAATAATGGGACATACTTATACATACCGTTGTGACCATTGCGGATATGAAGAGCAATTCAATGAAGGGCATGGTTTTCTGATTCATTCACAACCACTTGGGGAGTATTTGAACAGAAATGTAAAACTTTTTCATTATAAAACCCACAAACTGCTTTTAAGATTGGCAAAGCAGTATGACAACCTTTATATACAGGCAGGATTTAAAGTATATAAGTGTCCCAAATGTAAAGTGCTTTACGACAAAATTGAGGTGAAAGTGTATAACGACCGGCAAATCGTTCACAGAAGTGAATTTCGCTGTAATATTTGCAGGTCCCGGTTAAAACTAACCAATATTCACCGCTTGAAAAATGCGATATGTCCCGTTTGCCACAATAAAACATTTAAAATTGTACATGAAAATCTTCAGCTTTGGGATTGAACAATAATCTTAGTTACTCGCTTTCTCAATCGGAAAAAACAGGATATCCTCCGTTATAATGATATTATTGGCAATATTTAACCCTATTACACAGCTGATTCAGAAAAATAAGCTGGCTGCAAGAGTAAAGATAAGTCCGCACACCGCTATGATAGATTCCATTACTGTCCAGCTCTGAAGCGTTTGCTTTTCATTCATCCCGAGATATTTCCCCACAAGCCAGAAACCACTGTCGTTAACGTGCGATAAAAGTGTAGCTCCTGATGCTATTGACAAAACCACAAGCGCCCGTTGCGGGTCATTAAGTCCGAATTCATTCAGGACAGGAGCGATTATTCCGGCAGCAGTTATCATTGCGACAGTGGCAGAACCCTGTGTTACCCGCACTACTGCAGCAAGCAGCCATGCAAGTAGTATTGGAGGCATTGCAGAGCCTGACATTGACTCTGCTATGATCTTTCCGATACCACTGTCAACCAGTATCTGTTTAAGAACTCCGCCAGCGCCGGTGATCAGGATTATTATTCCTGCGGGACCCAGTGCTTTAGTGCTCAGATCCAATATTTTCTGTCTGTCCATCCCCCTCCTGATGCAAAGAAAATAGATAGCAAGGAGTGTGGCGATAATTAATGCCGAAAAAGGATGTCCAATAAATTGCATAATATCTGTCAGCACCGATGACCTGATAATTTCCTTTTTTACCGCCAGATCAGTAAATGTATTGATCAATATAAGCAAAAGAGGAATGGAGATTAATATAGCGATCAGCCTGAAGGAAGGCAGGTCCTGCCCTTTTTTTACTGATGAATCCCCAAAATCAAAAGGTGGTTCAAGGAATATTTTTTTTGAAATGTATTTACCCCAGAACGGCCCTGCAATAACAGCTGTCGGGAAGCCGAGGATTATTCCGAGAAAGATAACCCATCCCAGCTGGGCATTGATAATATCGGAAACAGCTACCGGTCCGGGTGTAGGGGGAATAAAGCTGTGTGTGACTGCTAATCCGGCCAGCAGGGGAATTCCATAGTAAAGAAGAGATCGTTTTGTGTCGCGTGACAAAGCATATATAATAGGCACAAGAATTATGAATCCCACATCAAGGAAAACCGGAATGGCCACTATGAATCCGGTAATAACCATAGCCCACGAAGCCTTGTCTTTACCAAATTTGTTTATAAGGTAGTTGGCCAGTGATTCAGCTCCGCCTGAGCTTTCCAACATTTGTCCGAATATAGCCCCGAGGCCTACAACAGTGGCAACAAATCCTAATGTCCCGGCCATTCCGTCCTGGATAGAGCGGAGGATGCTGTTTAAAGGCATTCCGGAGATTATACCGACATAAATTGCGGTTATCAGTAGGGAAATAAATGCATTTATTTTAAACTTCAATACCAGGAAAAGCAGCAGAAATACTGCTGAAATAACTATAAATAACAGAAATGGAGTTGACATTCTTTTTAGATTAGGTTTTGTTCGTAAAGTTAGGATTTAACCTTAATTATACAAAAATAGATTTGGTTTATGGCATTAAAGGTGAAAAGCAGACAAAACATGCTACAGGCATTAGTATCTTACCCGTTGTCTGTATTGCCGGGGTGACATACCCATTTTCTTTTTAAAATCCTTTGTGAAATAATAAGGATCAGAATATCCGAAGTGAAAAGATATCTCCTTTATTTTCATTTTTGTGTAATCCAGGAATTCACATGATTTTAAGATTTTGAGATGAGAAAAATAACTTATTGGTGAATAGTTAGTCTCTTTTTTAAAAAGAGTTGTAAAATATGTCATCGAGTAACCAGCCTCACAGGCAATCTGTTCCAGTGTAAGTTTTTTATCCAGATTTTTTTCCAGAAAATTAATTATACGCCTGACTGCAAAATTTGATCTGTCTGCAATATCATCACTGGTCTGGTTAGCATAAATGAATGTTGCCAGAAGGTGGCCGAAACAGAAGTTTATATATTCCAGGTTTTCATCATGAAATCCTTTCGATAAATTATTAAATATTTCATCGAAAAGCATTTCACGGTTGGCAACCATATTTTTCATAGAAGGCACTAAATTGCGGACTACAGAAAACTCGCGACTCAGTTGCCTTGATTTTAGACCGTTGAATCCGGCAAAAAGAAAACGAGTATTTGAAACTGTAGAAAAGAATTTTAAAATGTGACCACCGGGCACAATAAAAAATTGTTCTCCCGTAACAGGTATCTTCTCTCCTGAGAGCATGACTATTCCCTCTCCTTTTGTGCAATATGCAAGAAGATTATTTTCAAGTTTAGCTCCCATGCTCCAAAAAGCTCCCTGTTGCATCTCTATCTCGCCTGCCTCTGTTATATATAAATCCCTTGTAATATTATTGGCTTTTTGTTCTTCAATCAGTGCAACGGGCAGCCTGTAATATCTTATTTCTTTTATCATATGCTTTTTATGCCCCATTTAGTTGTTAAGTCGTCTTAATTCCTTTAATTTTAGATTTTTAGGTTAAAATAAATTATTTTCAGAAGTATCATATGGAACTCGCATATGTTTTAATCATTCACCTGTGTGATTTTACAATCATGCTCGTTTCATTTTAGATATTCAGATAATATTATTTTGATATGTACAACAATTTATTAATAATTACTCAAATAAAGTAATATTATACATCTTTTTCAAAAAAAATACTATTTTTTCACTTTTTCATTCACTGTATTTTTGGGGAAATATTAAAATTTTGATAGATATGAGTGAACTTTTATCGAAAATTGCAGAATGCATAGAGTTTGGGAAAATCAACAAAGCAGCCCCGTTTCCACCACAGATGAAAGGAATGGACGGTGCAGATGAATTAACAAAACAGGCCCTGGATGAAGGAATTAAGGCAGGTGATATTTTATCCGGGGGATTGATGGTTGGTATGGAAAGAGTGGGAATAAAATTCCGTGAAAACAAAATATTTGTCCCCCAGGTATTAATGTCCGCCAAAGCCATGAATACTGCAATGATACATCTTAAACCATTTTTTGCGTCAGGAGAAGTTAAAGAAAAAGGGACTTTGATCATTGGTACTGTGGAGGGTGACCTTCATGATATTGGAAAGAACCTGGTTTCGATGATGGTTGAGGGTAATGGCTGGAAAGTGGTTGATCTTGGAACTGATGTTAAAGCAGAGCAGTTCGTTGAAGCCCTGAAAGAGAATTCAAATGCTTTTATTGGCTTATCGGCATTATTGACTACTACCATGGTAAATATGGAAAAAATTATTAAAGCTGTTAAAGAATCTGTTCCTGGAACAAAAGTTGCCATTGGGGGCGCACCGGTGAATGAAGATTTCCGCAGGAAAGTAGGTGCTGATGTTTACTCTCCGGATCCCCAGGGCCTCGTAGAATATCTGAATTCACAGGTTGCATAATAATATAAAAAAGTTTCTTAATCTGACTTTCTGATCTGACCGGCAAATTACTTATCCTGACATATATAATTGCATTAATCAATGCAAAAGGGGGAGTTTTTGCTGATATGTGACTTATTTTAAGATCAGGCCGTTCCGTAATGGCATCATAAGCTGTTTTTTTATATGGCATAAGTTGTTGCATTGCATATATATTAATATATAAAGAATGTCCAAATGCCATTTCTAAAAGGCGGCTTAAAAAGGAATATGAGCTGTTAATATTCATGTTTAAAATTAATTATTTCTAAAGGTATCATATGGAACTTGCATATGCTTTGATCATACTTCCGGGTAATTTTATAATCATGCTCGTTTCATTATATATAGTTTTATTCTGGTTATTATAGTTATCTGTAAAATTGCCTGGTTTTTCGTTCATAGTTATTTTTTCTATATATAAATTAAAAATTTTTGATTAATGCATGGTCTGGAATTAATAAAAAGAGTGATAGCGCTGGAACCTGTTGAGAGAGTTCCGTGGGTGCCTTTCGTTGGTGTGCATGGAGGATATCTGACAGGAGCAGATGCATCAACTTATCTGAAGTCCTCTGAGGAGATAATAAAAGGTATCGGTAAGGCTATTGAAGAATATAATCCCGATGGCATTCCCGTGATGTTTGATCTGCAGCTGGAAGCTGAAGTTTTAGGTTGTGGGCTGAAATGGTCTGAAACAAGTCCCCCTGCTGTCTATACACATCCTCTGGCAGATGGCAAAACGCTGGATGATCTTCATATTCCCGGTCCGGATGAGGGTCGAATACCTGTTGCCATAGAAGCTACTAAAAGATTAAGGAAAAAATATCCTGAAATTGCTTTGTATGGTTTAATCACCGGACCGTTTACCCTGGCTTTACATCTTATGGGCACGGGAATATTTATGAGTCTTATGGAAGATCCTGATTCTGTAATGCCTGTAATGGAATTTTGTACTGAGGTGGGGATAAAAATGGCAGATTATTATATGGAGGCGGGTGCTGATATCATTGCAGTTGTTGATCCCATGACAAGCCAGATCGATCCGGCTACCTTTGAAACTTTTGTTACTCCCTATGCTACAAGAATATTTGAGTTTATCAGATCAAAGAAAAAATTCAGCTCCTTTTTTGTATGCGGTCATGCGCAGCAAAATATTGAAGCTATGTGCAATTGCAGGCCCGATAATGTTTCAATAGATGAAAATATACCTCTTGACTATGTCCGGGAAGTAGCTTTGGAAAGAGGAATAAGCTTCGGTGGTAACATGAAACTGACTGTTGTTCTGCTTATGGGCACAACGGAGGATTCTCAGGAACATGCTCTTGAATGTCTTGATATGGGTGGAAGGAAAGGATTTATTTTAGCGCCGGGCTGTGATTTGCCGTATGAGACACCACCTGAAAACCTGAAAGCTGTAGTTGATCTTGTTCATGATACGTATCAGCAGGATGTGGTCAGGGCGCTTGAGAAAAAGGAGAGCTCGCTGGAAATACTCAACATGAATGATTACGGCAAGTCGGATAAGGTTATTATTGATGTGATAACGCTCGACTCGGAATCATGTGCTCCGTGTCAGTATATGGTCGAAGCAGTTAAAAGGACAGCTCCCTATTTTGAGGGAGTGGTCGAGTGGCGGGAACATGCCATCAAAAAAATGGAAGCTGTAAGTTTTATGTCATCCCTGATGGTAAAAAATATTCCAACTATCTGTATTGACGGAGAAATTGCATTTGTTTCCAGGATACCTCCTGAAAAAGAACTGGTGGCTGCAATCCAAAAACGTATCAATCAGAAGTTAAAGATTAAAATAAGGTCCAAACGAAGTGAGATCATTCTGATAGGAGAGAAAGAGGGTGAATGTGATGAGTTAAAGAAAAAAGTTGACCGGGCAATAAAGGAACTGGGAAAGGATGTTATTGTCAAGTTGCAAACAGGAAAGGATAAACTTGCAGAGTATGGTATGACCCAGCCGCCGGTCGTGGTGACTGTCAGTCATAAAATAAAATCCGAAGGCAGGGAGCCTTCTCTTGAGGTCATTAAAGAATGGTTGAAAGACCTGTAAGTATTTTTTTGTAATTTTGTCTGAAATGATTAACAATGGGCAAAATTATTGATAAAATAAAACAGGCAGGAGTACTTGTATCTGATGGTGCATGGGGTACTTATCTTCAACAAAAAGGGCTTAAGCCGGGTGAATGCCCGGAGGAATGGAACATAACGCATCCTGATGAAGTTCTGGATATCGGTCGAAGCTACATAGCTGCCGGCGCTGATATGATTGAAACAAACAGTTTTGGCGGTACCCGTTTAAAGTTGGGAAAATACGGCCTTTCTGATAAGGTAAAAGAGTTGAATGAAAAAGCTGCAGTATTAAGCCGTAATGCTGCAGGGGAAAAATTTGTACTTGGCTCAGCAGGACCTACAGGAAAGATACTTATGATGGGTGATGTTACCAGTGCTGAGTTATATGATGCATTTGCAGAACAATTTGCCAGTCTGGAGAAAGGCGGCGCCGATGCTATTATGATCGAGACAATGAGTGACCTTGAAGAAGCACTTATAGCCATTGAAGCTGCAAAAGAGAATACGGGACTTGAGGTTTTCTGTACGATGACTTTTGAAAAAACTGTGACCGGTGAATTTCGTACCATGATGGGTGTCTCACCGGTTGAGATGGTCGGGGCACTGATAGATGCCGGAGCAGAAGCCATAGGGGCTAATTGTGGAAATGGGATAGAGAGGATGATCGGTATTGTTAAGGAGATAAGGCAGGTAAATGTGGAGATTCCTGTTATTATTCATGCTAATGCAGGAATGCCTATATACAAGGATGGGGAAACAGTGTTTCCTGAAACACCTTCCGAAACGGCGTCATTTGTGCCTGGCATTATTGAGGCCGGTGCAAATGTAATAGGCGGATGCTGCGGAACCACACCCGAACATATATTACGAATAAGAGAAATAATAGACAATATAGTCTTTTAATATTTTTATTCTATATATTGCGCGGTAATAACTGCCGTTATTTTGGCGCTATGGTAAACAGTAATCATTGAAGGTAATGTCTGATAAAATACCCTTTCATATAATTTCCGGATTTCTTGGAAGCGGCAAGACAACTTTCCTGAAAAGAATAATCAATACCGTTTCAGAAAAATTTAAACTGGGAATAATTCAGAATGAGTTTGCCCCTACAAATATTGACGGGGCTGAATTGAAGAGGACAGGGAAAAATTTTAACCTTCTTGAAATAAATAACGGATCGGTTTTTTGTGTCTGTCTCCTCGGTGATTTTGTTCGTTCTCTTGGTGATTTTATTGTTCAGTATAAACCTGATGCCGTAATTATTGAAGCTTCAGGACTTTCAGATACAACTTCTGTTGTGGAAATCATTTCAGCAGGCCCTCTGGGTGAGAAGCTATACCTGGCATCCAACTGGTGTATTGTTGATGCTCCCAACTATGCGAAGGCAGGACTTATGAAGCAGCGTGTTAACCAGCAAATTCGTATGGCAGATATAGTACTTATTAATAAAGTCGATCTGGTTAAGGATCATTATCTTTCAGAAGAGATTAAAAAATTAAATCCTTTTGCAGAAATTAAAGAAACTGTTTATTGTAATGTTGATTTCGAATTGGGCAAGAGCGCTGTTTCAAAATTTTATATGGATTCTGCCGCCCCTATGAAAAGGCCGGAGATCAACTCTATGGTGCTTAAGAGCGGGAGGAGGATCAGCCGTGAATCACTGGAGGCCTTCATAAATGAATGGGCGCCAAAAGCATATCGTATAAAGGGGTATGTTAATGTTACCGGGGGAAAAACTGTTTCAGTCCAGTGTACGTTTGATAATGTTGAATTTATTGAGACTTACGACTATTACGGTCCCTCTGAACTTATTGCTTTAACAGGCTCTTTCTCAATGCGTGAGTGGAATAAATCTTTTAAAAAGTATTCATGAATAAGTTTTTGGCAGGATCGATAGACAGGAAATTTCTGATGAGTATTACAGGGCTCTTTATGGTATTGTTTGTTGCCGTCCATTTGAGTGTTAATATTCTGATGATTTTCGACGACAGTGGTGAGCTTTTTAACAGGACTGCCCATTTTATGAGAAATAATGTTATTGTTGGTATTATCGAGCCTTTATTGGGACTTGGATTCTTTATTCATATACTATGGTCATTTTTTCTGGAATATACTAACTGGAAGGCCAGGCCTGTCCCTTATAAAAAAAATAAGCCTGATAAATCTGTCTCCTGGGCATCCAGGAATATGCTTGTCCTTGGCTCCCTGGTGTTAGTTTTTTTAATTGTACACCTTATGAATTTTTTCCGGGTGATCAATTTTGAGCCGGATACTTTGAGGTCAGTAACGGTTGAGGGCGTGGAAATGGAGGATACATACAGCCTTGTTGCTGATTTATTTAAAAATAGTATTCTTTATGATCTTTTTTATATGCTTGGCGGCACCCTGCTTGGGCTTCATCTTTCTCACGGGTTCTGGTCTGCTTTTCAGACACTGGGATTAACTGACAAACGATACATGGCAGGCCTTAAGATAGCAGGTAAAATATTTGCATTGATTGTCGCTGCCGGTTTTTCAGCCATTCCACTTTATTTTCTGATTAAGTTTTAAGCAATATTATCCGCATGGCCACATCAGATTTTACATACATGTTTCTCGTTAACTACGAAAATCTTTAATTATGAGGATTCCGGATTCAAAAATACCATATGGGCCATTGGCGGATAAATGGACAAGGCATAAAGCATCCATTAAAGTTGTAAGTCCGGCAAACAAGCGCAAACTTGATGTAATTATTGTTGGTACCGGGCTCGCAGGCGCTTCCGCTGCTGCCACACTTGCCGGGCTTGGATATAATATTAAAGCTTTTTGTTATACAGATAGCCCCCGCAGGGCGCATTCCATTGCTGCCCAGGGGGGAATAAATGCAGCAAAGAACTATCAGAATGACAATGATTCTGTATTTCGCCTGTTTTATGATACTATAAAAGGGGGTGATTTTCGTTCACGGGAGCCCAATGTTTACCGTCTTGCCGAAATATCTCCCGGAATCATAGATCAGTGTGTTGCCCAGGGAGTTCCCTTTGAGCGTGAATACGGGGGATTACTCGCTAATCGTTCCTTCGGGGGGACCCTTGTTAGCCGTACTTTTTTTACACGTGGACAAACAGGGCAGCAGTTGTTGCTGGGAGCTTACCAGGCCATGAACCGCCAGATAGCAAAAGGAATGGTTAAAATGTACAGCCGCCATGAAATGCTCGATTTAGTTATTATTGATGGTAAGGCACGGGGAATTATAGCCCGGGATCTGGTCAGCGGACAGATCAAAAGATTTGGAGCTCATGCGGTTATAATTGCCACAGGAGGCTATGGAAATGTTTTTTATCTATCGACCAATGCAATGGGATGTAATGGATCTGCTATCTGGCAGTGCTATAAAAAGGGCGCCTTGTTTGCAAATCCCTGTTTTGTGCAGATACATCCTACATGCATTCCTAAGCATGGCGAACAACAGTCAAAGCTGACACTTATGTCGGAATCACTCCGTAATGACGGCCGTGTATGGGTTCCCAAAGATCGGGATGATGTTTTAAAATTCAGGAAGGGGGAGATCGGGCCGAACGATATTCCTGATGAGAAGAGGGATTTCTTTCTTGAACGCCGGTATCCCTCGTATGGTAATCTTGTGCCGCGCGATGTGGCATCAAGGGCTGTTAAAGAACGTTGTGATGCCGGATATGGTGTTAATCCAGAGGGCAGGGCAGTCTATCTTGATTTTAAGTATTCCAGGATGGATGAGCTTGGATTCGGAAGCTGCAGCAATACCGGGGCATGTGAAGCTGAATGCCCGAAAAATATTTCAATAATAAATATTGCAAAGCTTAACAGAAAGTATCTTTCCTTTCGGTTTCATTCCGGCAAAAAATAATACACTCTACTTTTTGAATTAAACCGGCATACTCTTATTGTAAATACTTAATCGAAAAATTGACTCAGTTCTATGGATAGGAAGGTTTGATAATCAGTGATTCCCTTTTATTTTCTTTTTGAAGCCACCATAATATCAGGCATACTATAACAGCGCTTACAACAGCTGTATAATAACTACCGGAAGTTGATCCGATATTTTCTACGTCAGGGGTGAGAATTCCTTTGTCAATTAGCCATAGGGTTATGACGGCAAATCCGTTATTCACAAAATGAGCAATTACAGGCATCCACAAAGTGCCTGTCCATACAAGCAAATAACCAAACATTACACCCAGCAGCATACGGGGCATAAATCCATAGAATTGGATATGTAATGCACTGAAAAGTATTGCTGTGAGCCATATACCCCAATGATAATTGTTAGTCCACCTGCTAAAGATTCGTTGTATAACTCCACGGAACAGCAACTCTTCACCAATAGCGGGCAATAAGGCTATCATAAAAAGGTTAAAAAGCATTCCTCCTGTCGTTTCAATTTTCAGAAATGCCTCAGTTAGTTTTGCAGCATTGTCTTCGGCATTTTTCATCCAGTCCTCAACCTCTGAAAGCCATTCCGGCAGCTCCATGTTGCTGTTCCACATGCCGGTCAGATTTATAAAGGGCTGTGAAAATATTACCAGCAGTATTACCAGTAAAAGAGAGTTTAATGAAAATTTTCTGTTTAAAATAAGGTATTCGGGGATCTTTCCGTGAAAAAACCATGCAAGTATGAGCGGCGGGGCTATAAATAGTCCGGCAGACTGAACCACCTGAAAATATTTCAGTATCCTGATATTTCCGGGATCACTTAAATCATTAATACCGGAAAAATTAAAGATGGAATCGAGTCCAAACACCGGGGCTGCAACAATTAATGAAAGGGAGAAAAATGCCAGAAAGCTTACTATGATAATGAAAGCTGAAAACATCAGCTGCGGGAAGGGTTTCATATTACGAAAAGCGCCAAAGGCCATGTGAATATCTTTCTAGTTTATCTCTCTTATTTTGATATTCCTGAACATAGTGAGCCCGCCATGGTCCTGAAGTCCTATATGCCCTTTTTTTGCAGCTCCGTAATGTGGCTTGTCTCTCCATTTACTGTTTTCTTTCAACTCTTTCCATTCATTGCTCCATAATTCATATTCGACCACTTTTTTAGCGTTCAGCCAGTGTTCAACATGAGGCCCGTTAACAATAATACGTGTTTTATTCCATTCATCAATAGGAACAACTTCTGCATTAACGGGTGCATGCATATCATAATTAGCTCCTGAATACTGACTATCCTTTAGCTTTGCAGGCCATCCTTTATCATCAATTAACTGATATTCGGGGCCGGTTTCGTAAATAGCGTCTGTTATGCCCTCCTGGACGTGAAAAAATATGCCTGAATTGCTTTCAGGAGCAATTTTCCACTCCAGGTATAATTCAAAATCTTCATACTCTTTTTTTGTGATTATATCCCCTCCGTGGTCAGACCCCACTCCTGAATTATGCAATATTCCGTCAATAATTTTCCAGCCGGTTACTTCTCCTCCATTGAAAGTTTTCCAGTTGCTGAGTGATTTACCGTCAAAAAGAAGTTCCCATCCCTCTTTTTTTTCTTTATCAGAAAGGGTGTTGATATCAGTACTTTTCATAGATGAACATCCTGCCATGGAAAACGAAAATAAAACCATAAATAAATATATTAAGTGTTTCATATGATTAAAATAAATTATTTTCAAAGGTATCATATGTAACTCGCATAATTTTTAATCAAATACTTTTGTTATTTTACAATCATGCTTGTTTCATATAAGTTAAAGATACTAATAATGTCCAAGCTTAATTTTTAAAATCAGGCACGAATTTAATGATTTATAGCTATTTTTTAAAACATTACCCGGGAAATGATAATAAAATTTTTTTACAGTGAATGTAATATTAAGATCACGAGACCGGCATCATATTTTTATTTCGGCGAAGGATCGTAATTCAGATTTGAAGGAATGAATTTTTCAATAAATTCCCTCTTCTCACCTTTCCGGCGAGAGTAATCAATAACCTGATCCTCATTTATTTTACCAATACTGAAATATCGTGATCCGGGATGTGCAAAATATTGTCCTGAAACCGATGCCTTAGGGATCATTGCGAAATGTCCGGTGAGAGTTATTCCTGCTTTTTCCGCTCTGAGGAGGTTGAACAGATTTTTCTTTTCAGAATGATCAGGACAGGCAGGATAACCTGGCGCAGGCCTGATGCCTTGATATTTAGATTTTAGCAGTTCTTCCAAAGAAAGATCTTCATTGGGGGCATAACCCCAATATTCTTTTCTGATTTTTTTATGCAATAATTCTGCAAATGCCTCACTTAGCCTGTCAGCCATCACTTCCAGCATAATTGCCTTATAATCGTTATTATCGCTTCGAAATTTTTCTGTCCATCTGTCAACACCTATTCCTGTAGTAACTGCAAAACCACCACAATAATCATTTTTCCCCGATTCCAGCGGAGCTATGAAATCCGACAGGCATAAATTATTAGTCCCGGGCTTTTTCTGCTCCTGTTGTCTGAGGTGACACAACCGGCCTGCTTCGGTTTTTTTCGATTCATCTTTAAACAGGATAATATCGTCGTTATCTGCGTTGGCCGGCCAAATGCCAAATGCCGCATTTGCCTTCAGCATTTTGTTTTCAATGATTTCATCAAGTAGTTCATTTGCTTCATCGAAAAGTCGCCTTGCCTCTTTTCCCTTATCTTTATCTTCAAGGATTGCAGGATAATGGCCTTTCATGTTCCATGCCAAAAAGAAGAATGTCCAGTCTATATATTTTCTTATCTCTATTAATGGAAAATCTAAAAGATGTTTAACTCCTGTAAAATTTGGTTTGTAAAGAATAGTATTGTTCCAGTCAGGTTGATACTTGTTTATCCTTGCTTCTTCAATTGACAAGTATTTCCCGGGTTTTCTCTTTTTTGTCAGTTTTCGCAGTTCTTCGTAATCCTTTTTAATTGATTCGATATACTGTTCATCACCCGATAACAGTTTAGAGACAGCATTCACAGCCAGGGATGCATCCCTTACATGTACGACCGGGCAGGAATATTCCGGGTCTATTTTAACAGCGGTATGTAATTTTGAAGTAGTTGCACCACCAATCAGCAGAGGGATACTCATTAGGCGGAGTTCCATTTCTCTGGCAATATCTCTCATTATTTCGAGAGAAGGAGTTATCAGTCCGCTCAGTCCTATTATATCTGCCTTTTCCGCAATGGCTGAATCCAGTATTTTTTCTGTCGGTGCCATGACGCCCAGGTCTATTATTTCGTAATTATTGCAGCCAAGTACTACCGAAACAATGTTTTTGCCAATGTCATGTACATCACCTTTCACTGTGGCGAGGAGCACTTTTTTCTGTTTTGTTTCCCCTGTTTGTCCTGCTCTATCTGCTTCAATGAATGGCAAAAGATAAGCAACAGCTTTTTTCATGACGCGGGCAGATTTTATCACCTGGGGAAGAAACATTTTTCCTGAGCCAAAAAGATCACCCACCTGTTTCATCCCATCCATAAGCGGCCCTTCGATAATTTTAAGAGCAGGCCGGTATTTTTTCAGCGCCTCAGCCATATCTTCATCTGTAAAGTCGGGGATTCCTTTTACCAGGGAAGTTTTTATCCGTTCTTCAAGAGAAAGATTTCTCCAGCTATCTTTTTTCTCCTCTTTTTTATCATTATCCTGATAATGCCCTGCATATTGCAATAACCTGTCAGTTGCATCAGGCCTGCGATTCAATACAAGATCTTCTGTCCTGGCAAGTAATTCTTCCGGAATCTCATCGTAAATCTGCAACATTCCCGGATTTACTATCCCCATGTCAAGGCCTGCATTTATCGCATGAAACAGGAATACTGAGTGCATTGCCTCACGGACAATATTATTGCCGCGAAAGGCAAAAGATATATTGCTGATACCTCCGCTGGTCTTTGCGTAAGGAAGGTTTTCTTTAATCCACTGAATGGCTTTAATAAAATCGGTTGCATATTTATTATGTTCTTCTATCCCGGTACCAATAGCAAGAACATTTGGATCAAAAATGATGTCCTGGGGAGGGAAGCCTGCTTTTTCCGTCAGTATTTTATATGACCGTTTACAAATACTTATTCGCCGTTCAAGAGTATCTGCCTGTCCTTTTTCATCGAACGCCATTATTACGGCTGCTGCACCGAAACGTTTTATATGGAGGGCTTTTTCAATGAACATTTTTTCACCCTCCTTCAGACTGATTGAATTTACAATGGCTTTTCCCTGTAAACATTTCAATCCTGCAACGATCACTTCCCAGTCTGAAGAATCCACCATTACCGGTAGTTTGGCAATTTCAGGTTCCGCCATAATCAGGTTCAGAAATGTCATCATCTCTTTTTTTGCCTCCAGCATAGGGTCATCCATATTTACATCAATAACCTGAGCGCCGCTTTCCATCTGGTTATAAGCTATTGATACAGCGTCTTCGTATTTTTCTTCCTGTATGAGTCTTGCGAATTTTTTTGATCCGGCTACATTGCATCGCTCACCTATATTGACAAAATTGGTCTCTTTTTTAATAACCAGTGGCTCGAGGCCGCTTAAACAGGTTTCTTTTTCCAGTGAATTTTTTTTATGAGGAACTGCTCTTTCTGCCAGCCTGGCAAATCGTCTGATATGTTCAGGAGTTGTGCCGCAGCACCCCCCTATAATATTAACATAACTATTATCCAGATACTCCTTGATATATCCGGACATAATTGCAGGTGTCTCATCATATTCCCCAAACTGGTTCGGTAGTCCGGCATTAGGATGGGCGCTTATATAAAAAGGAGCCTTTTCAGCCAGCTCTTTAACGTAGGGCAGCAGTCCTTTAGCGCCCATTGAACAGTTCAGGCCAATGCTTAAAGGTTCAGCATGGGATACCGAGATAAGGAAAGCTTCAAGTGTTTGTCCCGAAAGTGTCCGTCCGCTTGCGTCAGTGACAGTAACAGATATCATGAGAGGCAACCGTATATTTTTTTCTTCAAAAACCTGCTCAACAGCGAAAATAGCAGCCTTAGCATTTAAAGTATCAAATATGGTTTCAAGAAGCAGTATATCAACTCCTCCGTCTATAAGTCCGATAACCTGTTCACGATAAGCCTCTCTCATCTCATCAAAGTCAACTGCGCGATATCCCGGATCATTTATGTCGGGCGAAATAGACAGAGTTTTATTGGTTGGGCCCATCGTTCCTATGACAAAACGAGGTTTCAGCGGATTTTTCTGTGAATACTCATCAGCTGCCTTACGGGCAATTTCAGCGGAAGTTTTATTCATCTCATATACCAGGTGCTGCATTTTGTAATCTGCCTGTGAAATACGGCTGGCATTGAAAGTGTTTGTCAGAATAATGTCAGCCCCAACTTCTAAATACTTGCGATGTATTTCTGAAATTATTTCGGGACGGGTAATTGAAAGGATATCATTATTGCCCAACTGTTCGAAACGTGAGTTTTTGTGCTGCTCTCCACGGTAATCTTTTTCGGTGAATTTATACTGCTGCAAAAGCGATCCCATTGCCCCGTCCATTACAAGGACACGTTCCTTAAGTTCTTCTTTTATGTCTTTCAGGTTTACCATTTTGTTAGTCCGGTTTTTTATCCCTGTTTTAACTTTGGCTTTCGTAAAGCTAATTCCGGCAGGAAAAGGCGGCAGGCCATATATGGGATTAGTAATGCCGTTGTAAAGTTATTTTAATAAAATATATCTTTTGTCATTTGAGAAGTTTTATTTTAAACTCGCCCCTTATACCCAGTTTATCTTTACAAATAATTAAAATGGACCTGATTTCAGAATACTTTTCTGATATTTGTAAGGCTTTTTCAATATCTCCGGGTAGAAAAACAACATTTCCAATGGCGGTTGCGAGGGCATCGGCGAAAAGAACATCATTACATATTATCATTACAGCATCAGCTTTTCCAAAGCTCAGGGAAGGGCCTACCGTGCCTGATGAAGTGCATATTCCCAGTTTACCGGTACCCTCAGGTATCTCAAGACCAATTCTTCCGGAAAGAGGAGATTCTCCTGCAAATACTGAAAGTACCAGTTTTTTATTAAGTATAGCAAAAATATCTCCGCCATTCTCAATTACCAGCTCATTTAACGGAAAGTTCCGGAGTAAAGTTTCTCCCGCCTCGCGTGCAAATAAACCGGCTACCGAAGCCATGGGGCCGGTTCCTGCTCTGCCGGAAGTTAATGCCATTTCTTTAGCTTCAGCCGGAGCAACTATGCCGGGGTGAAATGGGTCCAGGCTTGTAGCAAATAAAGGTTCTTTTTCAATGTATTTATCTAGTATTTTCCGTAGCTCTGAGATTCTTGACAATGTCAACTCCTTCATCTCTTTTCGAAAAGAATTACGATCCACTCCAATCCAAAGATCTGTTTCCCTGAAAGAGATCTGGAATCCCATGAATCTTTGAGTATTGAATTGTTCGCGGTAGGTGCGGATCTCGTAATTATGCTTATGCATTTTTTACGTAAAACGGATCATTTTATAATATGGTTTATTATACCAGCCGGTATAAAAATCAGTTAAATATCAGGTATTATCTGAAATCTATTTTAAAGAGGTTGAGAGGACATGCAGGTATGCATAATTCACAAACTACACATTTATTTTTATCGAATTCAAGTTTCCATGTCTCCTTATTCATTGTCAGTGCCCCCGCGAAGCATACTGCCGTGCAGTTGCCGCAATCAATACATTTATCTTCCTGGAAATGGATGCGTTTTTCGAGTGGTTCGCAAACGACCTGGTGATCGGTAAGGTATTTAATTCCTTTTTCAATATTATCCCTATTACCCTGCAATTCGAGTAACAGACTTCCCCTTTTTCCCGGATAAACTTCTGCCTTCAGGATGTTTATCCTTATATCATAGTCTTTTACCAAATGATAGCTCAGAGGCTTATCGCCGCTTTCCGGGGGAAAGTTGAGTATGTATCTTTTTTTAATCATTTTCAGTCTCTGTTTCATTTAAACTGTTAAGTGATGTATTTGCCGGGAAAAGTTGAACAGGACGTGAGATTTCAAATTTTCCATCCTGCAGCCACTTTTTTAGTTCATTTGCTATTTTTCTTGCTGCTGCCAGACTGGCTACAGGGGCTGTTCTTATCTTTTTGCCCTTTACTTTAATGAATCCTGATCTTAATTGCTCATAGTTTACCTGGCCTATTTGAGGCGTTCCCTCAGTACCGTAGTCCAGTACGGAGGTTTCAATCTGTCTGTTGCTAATTGACACTCTTCGTGCCATATCTTCATCAAGTATGGGAATAGGAATACCTATGCCTATAAACATGCTTACTCCGTATTTTTCGTAATATACTGCCTTGAGGTATTCGGGTGACATCTCTTTTAAATTACCAATTACAGCAAGAGTTGCGGCACCTGTAACAGGAATTCCGTATTGGTTTTTGGGTTTGGTTGTATGGAATTGTGTCCCGTTCCACACAACAAATCCCTGGGCTCCTCCAAGGAATATCCGTGTGCCAATACCTATTGTTCTTAGTTCCGGGTCATTCAGTAACGGGCTCAGCTCTCCCGAAGTTGAATAGGTGGCATTTCGCAGATTGGGGAGTAGCGTGCCCATGTATGTATAAATAATATTTTTTGTTGTGTTTACAGCTGTATCATAATTTTGGTATGCATTACGGGGATTAAAAAGAGTAAATTCGTTAATGGTATTTATATTTATTCTGGTACGTATATGCTTTCGTGGATAGCAATCGGTTCCTTTTGCCCAGGCTTCAAGGATAACATCTTTCCCTTCGAGCAAGTCTTGTATAACATGCGCACCACCATATTTCGGATTGTCAGGATTACAGGCAGTGGCACCGATATATCCATCCACTGCTGCTAAACCATCGTAACAGGGAACTCCGTTAAGCATAATTTTTTCCATACGAATAGGAGGGCTGGCGTGGCCGAAATTGATTATAGCCCCCGAGGAACACATTGCTCCGAAAGTGGCGGTTGTAACAACATCAACTTTTTCTGCAATTTCAGCGGGATTTGCAGTTTTTGCCATAGCTGTAACTTCTTCGGCCGTAAGTATAACTGCCTTGCCTTGTTTCAGCTTTTTGTTAATCTCTTCGTAGCTTTTTGTCTGTGACATGGATATTTCGATTTTCCTGCAAATTTAGCTGAATTTCCTTAAAAACAAACATGGATAGGAATACATGTATTTTAAAATGTTTTACAATTAGTAAACTCACATTTTTTGGTCTGCGCTCGCCTTGTTAAATTGTTAAGCGGTTATTTCACAGGGCGAGCCTTGTCAGCGAACTTTCTAATCCAGACTCTTTACTTTATGGACAGACACTTAATTAAAATTTTAGATAAAAGACTGAACTCAAATATGCCTATAGTAATTATTTTTTATTGAAATATGATGGCAAAATTTATTTTCGAGTAGATTCAGTATTAATTCATATCATTGATAAACAGCTATTTATACAGTATGTTTCATGTAATGGTAAAAACTTTTTGGTTTCTGGTATGGCATTTCTTATCAGTTTTCAAAAATTTTGTTTGTGTATTTTCTTACAAAGTTGTAAACTTGCAGTCCGAATTTCGTATAATTAAATGTTGTTTTTACCCTTATGGTAATTACTCGGAAAAGGCGCAGTGAAAGTTGAAATTATACGGGAGAAAAGTTTTTGATTTATTTTAAATTATAATTAGTGTTGAATTATTATTATTCACTAATTAATGGTATAGCAAATTGTGTATTTCAGGGCCCATAGCTCAGTTGGTCAGAGCATCTGACTCATAATCAGGGGGTCGCTGGTTCAAGCCCAGCTGGGCCCACAGGAAATTCAGGAAGTTACAAGGGTGAAATTTTCACCCTTTTTTATGGTCAGGTTTTTTGTCAAGTTTTCTCTATTTTTTCTCAAAAAAGTCAGAATTCAATAATTTTTCAAGAATTGAAGTAAATAGAAATTTTTGGAGAGCCAATAGTATGGGATTTTAAAGAAAATCGAAAGCAAAATGTTCTCAGAACTATTAGTCCATTGGGAGGGATCGATGATGAAGATAATTGGCCAGCTATTCAGAATGATTTAGTAGAAAGGATCATTAGGTTAGAAAAAGCTTTGCGGCCTTACAAGAAAGAACTTTGATACTTCCACCTGATTTATTTTCCAAATAATTTTGATTATATTTCAGATTCAAATTGCATTGAAAGGATTTAAACCCAAGATTTGGAGAAGGATTATGATTCCCTCTGACTTATTATTATCTGATTTTCATATGATTATTCAGATAACAATGGGATGGTCAAATTCTCATTTGCATCAATTTATTAAAAACCGTAAATTTTATACCATGAGAATGCAAGATGATGATTTATGGGATGAAATGGACAATGTGGACTACAAAAAAATGAAAGTATCTGATTTATTAAAAAAAGAGAAAGAAAAAATTGTCTATGAATATGACTTTGGTGATAGCTGGGAACATGATATTATCTTAGAAAAGATACTACCGGTAGATAATAATTTAAA
>CAZIOB010000115.1:0-26186 GCA_964540755.1 uncultured Prolixibacteraceae bacterium
AAAGAGGTCGAAATTTGCTTGCAAATTCAATCGAATACCTTTGAAAATAATCGACTGAATGAGATTAAAAATGACCTCTTGTCCTGTCTGGCTCCCCAGGTAGGACTTGAACCTACGACCTACGGATTAACAGTCCGCCGCTCTAACCAACTGAGCTACTAGGGAGTATATGTAATTTATTTTCCTGTTTCCAGGATTATCTTTGTATCCTATACGGATAACTGTCCGGATTGTTGTATATATCAACCGCATAATCTATATATTCACAAAGAAATATCTTTATTAAGGAACTCCTGCTTTTTTAAAGCGGTGCAAAAATAATAGCTTTTCACTAAAGAAAAAATTTTTTTTAAAAAATTCCGGCAAAGGGAAATAATAATCTTACATTAAAGTAGTATGCTTTTAAACTGATCTTGCCTGATCTCATAATTTATATTTTTGTTAATATATATTTTTATTTTCTTTGATTATAAATGCTCCCGATCATTTTTTTTATTATTCCAATTTTTTAAATTTGAAAGACTTAAATGAAGGATGATAAAATAAATACAGGAATTTAATGTGAACAAAAGTTGTAAAGCATTGATTATGGGCAAATTCATTAGTATTGGTGCAATTTTATTATTATTAGTCACTTTTTTTAATTGTCAAAATGGTGAAGAAAGTGAAGATCCCGGAGAACCTCTTGAAATTACATTTGAGGTAACAGATCCATCGGAAACCGGGAAATTTGACGGGTCAATAATAACTTTGGTTGAAGGAGGAATACCTCCCTATAGTTTTTTATGGTCGAACGGTGATACTACAAAAGATATTGAAGGTTTGTCTGCAGGTATTTATATTTTAACAGTCAATGATTCTCGCGTGCAGGAATTGAAAGATACAGTGCAACTAATTGATGTAGTTTTTGATATTGACGGGAATTCTTATGGCTTTGTAAGAATAGGTGATCAGATCTTTTCAATCTGATCAGCAAAGCTTATTATAATTACCTTTCAGCAACTATTGGTTACGGACTTACGGATAAGCTTACAGTAGAAGCAGAAACAGGATATTTTTTTAATAAGACTCAAAATTATAATCTTGTCCCCGCATACTCATTGACAGGCAAAGGATTATCCAATGCAGTCCTTATGGCTAAGCACAGTATTTATACAAATAATGTCAGCCGTTTATATTTAACCGGTTCAGCCGGAATAAAAATTCCCTTGTCCAGAGAACTTCAATGGTCAGACAATGTAAAATTACCTGTTGAAGTACAGCCTACTATCGGAACCTATGGTGCGGTTTTCGGAGCGTCCCTGGTAAAAGAATATTCAGCTTCGGGATTAAGATATTTCCTTACAAGTCGGTTTGAGTTGAATGCTCCTAATATAGAGGACTATAAGCTGGGTTCCTCCCTTTACACATCATTGTATGTTTCTAAGCATCTTATGTCACTTAAAGGCGACTGGACAGCCATTATGCAGTTAAGGAATGAAATTCGTGGAATTGATAAGATTGAAGACAGAGAAAAGGAATCTTCAGGTAGCAACCTTTTCTATATAGCACCACAGATAAATTATGTGCTAAAGGAGGAATGGTATATTTCAGCTATGGTCGATATTCCTGTTTATCAATATTTTAATGGCATCCAACTTGGGGCTTCAGCCGGTTTTACCGTTATCTTGTCCAAAACATTCAGTTTGTAAATCATGAAATTTACCTCCTTCGAAATGTTTACAAGTCCTGTAAAACCTGATAAAAGATCATAAGGAATTGTGATCCTGGAATAACTTAAAGTGAAAATCATGCAAAATTATACCAGTGGATCGATTTTTTTATAGGATCATTATACTTTCGCATCTTAGTGAGAATTATCTCGGTTTTTTCCCAGGGCTTCTTTTATTATATTTTTCATGGCTTCAATCCAAAGCTGATGGGAATTTAATCCTTCTACAAGCTGCAGCTCTTCCCCTCCTGCATTCGTGAATAAATTGCGATATTCTTTGTTAATTTCATAGATAGTTTCAAGACAATCAGTTACAAAGGAGGGAGCTATAACGAGAATGCGCTTTTTTCCTTCCTTTAACTTTGAAAGTAATACTTTATCAGTGAACGGTTTCATCCAGTTACGTGACAACCGTGACTGGAATGATGTTGAGTATCTTTCCGGTTTCAGTCCAAGTCTTTCGGCTAAGAGTCTTGTAGTAGCATAACAGGTTGCCCGGTAGCAATGGTGCCCGTATTCAGGCATTGACAAATGACAGTTACAATTTTTGATTTTAATGCCGGGATGGCATTTTTCTATCTGTCTGACAGGAAGTCCGTGATATGTGAATACAATATGATCAAATCTTTCAGGTTCATATTTTTCAGCCTGTTTTGCCATTGCATCAATGAAAAAAGGATGATCATAAAACTGATCGATTTTTATCAACTCAATGGCCATCTTCCGCTTTGATACTTCTTTTTGAACTGCATTAAGGGCTGTACCGGTGGTTGACAATGCATATTGCGGGTATAAGGGAAAGACGATAAGCCGGGTGTACTTTTCCTGTTGTATTTTTTGAAGGACTTCCATGTAATCAGGCTTACCATAACGCATAGCCAAAAATATTTCGTAATTATTATCCGAAGCATTTTGCAATGCGTCCCTCATTTTTAATGAATAGCATATAAGGGGAGATCCCTTTTCTGTCCATATTTCTTTATACAATCTTGTTGATTTACCTGCACGGAATGGTATAATAATCATATTGACCAGAAATTTCCGGAGCAGCCAGGGAAGGTCAATAACGTATTTATCATTCAGGAAACGGCTCAGATATTTCCAAACAGGCCATAATGAAGGCCTGTCAGGACTGCCCACATTCATTAGTAAAACGGCTGTTTTTTCTGATTTCATATGATTAAAATTAATTATTCTTAAAGGTATAGTACGGAACTTGCATGAGTTTTAATCATACTCTTGGGTGTAAATATTTTAGATGCTCGTTTCATAATTTTATTTTTGATGTATTTCATCAATCATTTCCAGGGCAACATTTTTACCTTGTTTGATTCTGTCCGCTATACCAATACCGTCCCGGATATTCCCTGCCAGTATCAGTCCGGGAAACCTGGCCTCTATTTCTGCAATGGTTTTAAGTTTATCTTCTGACTCAATTCCATATTGGGGAATGGCATGCTGGTAACGGAATACCTTTATCAGATCGGGATTAAAACTTTCCAGTTTGAGCATTTCTTTGAGTTCCTCTTCAACAATCTGAATGATTCCGTCATCTGTCATGTCAGGTATCCCGGAATTGCGGATGCCTCCCAGAAAGACTGACAGCAATGCTCCCTCTTGCGGAGCTTTGTTTTTGAGGAATGAAGAAATAAATAACACTCCCAGAATACGGCGATTTTCTATATGCGGGACAAGTCCCCCAAAAGCCCGGAGCGGGATACCTTCCCAGTTTTTAAATCCGAGTGCAACCTGGACAACCCTGGAGTAGGCCATTTTGTTAACTGTCCGGGTATGATTTTTCTCTATAAAAGGAAATAAATTTTTTAGTTCGTATGAACCTGTTGCGCTTATAACATGGGTGAATTCTTCCTTATCGATGCCCACAGTGTATTTGTTGCCTTTTTTTATAAAAGATAAATCTTTACAATTCAGATTTATATTTTCTTCACCGATATTTTCTGTCAATGCTGTTATTAAATTACCCAGGCCCCCTTCCACCGAAAAAATCTCTTTCGTCACTTTTTTGTCAGTTTCACTTTTTGGCTCCATAGCTTTTTTAAATGCTCCTCCTATGAAGCTTCCATAGTCTTGCTCCAATTGATAAAGTTTTGGAAAGGCATATTGTGTTACCAGTCTGGAGGGATCGCCGGAATAAATACCCAGGATAAAAGGATCTATAGCGTAGTTAAGAAAACTTTTCCCCATCCTTCGAAGAACCAGCTCAGCCAGTGTTTCATTTGGATTTTCCCCTTTTTTACGGAATGGTTCGGTCAGTAAACGTAATTTATCAGGGAAGGTAAAGAGGGGGGTAGTGATCCCTTTCACCAATCCTGAAGGTAATGGTTCCCATTTGTTATTTTTCCATATCCACCTGGCTTTTGCAGTGTTATCTGCAATTTCCACTTTACAGTAATCTTTGAGATCCTCCAGTAATTCAACGGCTTCAAGCCGGTTGAGCACCCCGGTGTTAGGTCCTGATTCATAAGTGAATCCATTTTCATGATGTGTTTGAATGACACCGCCGGGCCGGTCAGATCTCTCATATATTTTAAAATCGATGCCTGCTTTTTTAAGATAAAAAGCAATTGTCAGGCCGGTAAGGCCGGCGCCTGCAATTGCCACTCTTTTCTTGTCAGATTTTTCTATCATTGTACTGTCTTTTTAAGTTTTATTTTATAGTGCATTGGAAAATCGCTTTGTTCCGGCGGTAAGCCCCGGATCAAATTTCGATGCAATATTCCTTATAAAAAAGCGTCCGGTTTCTGTAACGTTGAACACTCCTTCAGCTTCTATCTCCAGCAATCCTTCTGTGATAAAGTCCCGGAAATTTTCTTCCCTGAAATTTAGAGCATCTATAATTTTTGAAACAGGCAGGTTAAATTTTTCTCCTGTCTCTCTGAAAGAAACATATTCATTACACATTATTTCCGTAATAACATGCCTGATAATTTTTTCTGAATTATTAAGCAGATATCCTTTTTTTGTATTAAACCTGCCTTCACTGATATCTTTTAAATATCCGGCGACGGTTTTTTCATTTTGTGCGTAGGCGCTTTCCATCTGACTGATCCCCGTGGCTCCGAAAGCATAAACCTGGCCTGTTGTTTCCCTTGTGCAATAACCCTGGAAATTCCTGTGAAGCGAACGGTTTTTCAATGCCACACTCAGCTCATCATTTTCTTTTGCGTAATGGTCGAGGCCTATTGGCACATACTTGTTTTTTGTAAGAATTCTGAAGGCTGAAAGAAACATCCCAAGCTTTTCTTTAGCATCCGGCAAACCTTTTGACTCAAGAATTTTTTGTTGCTTTTTGATCCATGGCACATGTGCATATGAAAAAGTAACAAGTCTGTCGGGCGATATTTTAATTGCCTCTTCAATAGTTTCGGAAAAGGATTTTACTGATTGAAAAGGCAATCCATAAATAAAGTCGAGATTAACTCCTGTGTCATTGTAACTTTTTATCAGCTCAACTATATCCTTAACAGGCATCTGGGGGGCATCACGATTAACATTATCGAGCACTTTTTTGTTGAAATCCTGGATTCCCAGGCTGATTCTGTTAAAACTTGTTTCCACAAGTTGTTTGATATTATTTTCGTCAAGAAGGGCCGGATGGCATTCAATTGCGATCTCAGGCCGATGGATAAATGTAAAGTTGTTTTGAATAAGGCCCATTACTTCCTTTATCATTTCATAAGGAAGTGAGTTCGGGGTACCTCCGCCCCAGTGTACCTGGGATACCTTTCTTTCAGGATCCAGCAGGGTTTTTACCATTAGTATCTCTTTTTTCAGGGCATCCACATAATTGCGCATTATATTTTTATCTCTGGTGACCTGTGTATTACAGCCACAGAAATAACAAAGCTTCGGACAAAAAGGGATATGGATATAAATGGAAATGTTTTCCGGCCATTCATTGTTGGAGGCTTTAATTGCCTTTACATAATCTGACGGCCCGAATTCATCATTAAAGAAATTCGCAGGCGGATAGCTGGTGTATCTCGGTACGGGAACATTATATTTTTGAATAAGTTTTTCAGGTATTTGCATGCCGGCTGTAAAAATTATTTTTAAAAATAAAGGGGATCAAAATAAGAACAAGAGAACACAGTAATATTTCCGTCACAAAAAGGCCCCTGTAGGTAATAGCATCAGCCAGTTTCCCGCTCATAACGGATATAATGAGACTGCTGAGGTGGGTGATAACTATCTGTATTGTAAAGTCAGTTCCCTCCCGGCCTGTTCTCACAATTTTCATAGCAAGGGTGAAAATAAATACCGAAGACATGGCATAAGCACCCCATAGAATTGCTACTCCAATATAAATAAGATGCAGCGGATGGGATGTAAATGTAAGGAAAAAGAAATAACTGGCTGAAAGGAGATTAAAACATTGAAAGAACCAGATAGATTTTTTCAATCCTTTTTTCCTGATTAGTATTGCTGCGGGGATGCTCATCAATGTCCCGGTGGCTGTTCCAAAGATACCGGAAATAAAACCTATCTCTTTTACATTATATCCTAAATCGACCATGTATGGCTTTATCATTGTCAGAATGCCTATTAATCCTGAATAGAAGATGAATAATAATATCAGATGGCGACCGATCTTTTTCTGTTTGAAAAATATTACAAATTCCAACAGAGAAATGTTTTTATCTGATCTTTTTATTTCATTCTGATTTCTTGCGGGGTATAACGAGACCGGTATTAAGGCTATAAGGACAAATGCAGATAGTGCAAACAAAAGGTATTTCCAGCCCCAGTAATAATATATTATGAGTAAGACGCCGCTGCCCATAAGGGTACCGATAAAACTGCCTGCTGTCTGCATGCTGTTGCCAAGACTGCGTTCCCGCTCTTTTAATATCAGTATGGCGAAGGCATCGGTAGCTATATCCTGCGTTGCTGATGCTAAAAAAGCAATTATCATGAAAATTATTATAGCTGTGAAATTAATTTTCAGGTCCATGAATCCGATGGAAAAAATGACTATGGCGTAGAATATTTCAGAAGCCAGTATCCATCGACGGTATTGCCTTGTATTACTACTGGTTTTATCGACCAGTGGAGCCCATAAAAATTTTATGATCCACGGCAGTTTGATGAGCTGAAGGTAACCTATCGACTCCAGGGAATAGTTTTCCATCCGCATTATTACCGGTACTACGGTGGAAAAGAAGCTCATAGGGACAGATTGTGCCAGGTAGAGGGTTAGCAGAGTGAAATATTTATTTGTTTCTTTCTTTTTCATGTGTTAGAATGATATTCTGAGGTTAAGTCCCATAGTAGCCGGCCTTCCGATTTGGGCATATGAATTTCCCATGGCCTGGAAATAGAATGAATTATATTTTTTGTTAAGAATATTTTTCCCCCAGAATGAAAAAGATACATTATCCTTCATAAAACTTATCCGCTGATCGAGAAGTCCGTAGTAGGGCTGGTATGCTTCATTTGATTCATGCCAGTAGTGTTTGCCGAAACCTTTATAACAAAGATTTATCTTTATCTTGTCAAGCCAGCCCCCTTTTTTAAAGTCAATCTGGTAATTACCTCCCGCGTTAAACGAATAGAGTGGGACATAAGGCAAATAATTACCACTGTAATTTTCATTTTCATTTTTTATATATTCAATAAATTTTGCTTCGTTATAACCAAATGTTAACCAGGTTTCGAGATTTTTTGCAGGTAATGTTTTCAGTTCCAGTTCGACTCCTTTGCTTTCGGATTTTCCGGCATTGGTTAGCATAGATCCTCTTCCGCTTGGCTCTGTCTGGTATATCTGCTGGTTGGTCCAGTCGATATAGAAAAAAGCCAGATTGGCATAAACTCTTTGTCTGAGCCATTTGGCCTTAATGCCTGCTTCATAGTTCCATGATTGTTCCGGGTCAAAGGACCTGTCTTCTTCCCTTTCAAAAGTGGAATTGAAACCTCCTGAATTATATCCTTTAGCAATAGTGAAATAAGGTACCATATATTTACTTATGGTATATCTGAAAGCAAGCTTAGGCAATATTTCAAAGAAATTCATATTACTTTCAAGATCTTCAATATTGGTTCTGCTATTATCAATAAATTCATCATAAAGATAATCGAGCGTGGCTTTTTCGAAGTCTGCCCGTATCCCTGCAGATAGAGACAGATCGCCGAGTTCCAATGAAGACTGGTGAAAGATTGCTGCACCTGAATTGGTGTTATCATATTTTTTTTCGTAATCATTTCTTGAAAGGCTGAAATCTTCACCATATTCAAGGCCAACAGTTTTATCCAGGAGCTGTTTAAATCCAAATGCGCCAAATAACCAGTTATAACGGTTTTGTGATTTTGACTGTATGTTAATCTCCTGTGCCAGCATTTGTAATTGTTCCTCCTGGGTTACAAAATAAAGCGACCTCGGGGTAAAGTCCTGGTCTATTTCCTGAAGATCATCGAGTGACTGCAGACTACTGACCGACCTTATAGTGAATGTGGGCGACGAATATTGCAGGTTTAGCCCAGCGGAAAGCATTTTCCGGTTATAGATGCTTTCCCTGTCGTAGCTGATTTCCTGTGCCTGCATTAAATCGTCATTAAAAAGGGCATACGGATAGCCCCCCTGCCGGCTGTTTTCATATTGAAGATTGGCATGTGCATTAAACCTGTCAGAAGGAGTGAACATAGCTTTTAACTGACCTGAATAACTGTTTATCTTGTCTATGGCAGTCTGTGTAAATGTATTTTGATGGAATCCGTCGTTGTGCCTCTGGTTCAGACTGGCCAATAATGATAATGATTTGTTTATGGGTTGGTTATGTGTGATATTTGACTGTATCTGATTGAAATTTCCGTAATCCACTGAGATTGATGTTAACTGTTGATCACCGGGTTTGTTGGTTATTACATTGATCAGCCCGCCCATGGCATTACGGCCGTAAAGAGTGCCCTGGGGACCTCGCAGGACTTCTATTCTTTCAACATTGTAAAAATCGAAATTGAAAGCAGCCTTTTCAAAGTAAGGTATGTCATCTACATATAATCCTACCGAAGGGGTATTTATCCGGTTGCCAACGCCCCTTATATATACTGGTGAGGTCAGCTTAGAGCCGTAATCGGGCATGAACAGATTTGGGACAACAGTTGATATATCAGTGAGATTTTCAATCTTGCCGGTTTCAATATACCGGCCTGAAACCATCGAAGCTGCAGCAGGTATTTCAAATATATCCCTGTTATATTTGGGAGATTTGATAACTATCTCTTCCAGTTTGTAAATTTTTATTGTGTCTTGTTTTTCAGCGTTCTGTGCTTGTATTTCAGATTGAACTGATAATATGATTGCCAGTACAACTGTTAATTTCTTTATCTGATGAAAATTCATGTTCGTTTTAATTTATTTATTTATATTTCGCGGTTATGAGTCCGGTAAAATCCGGAATAACCTTGTTGAATAACATTCAAAAAGCAATTGAAAGTTTCAATATCAAATGTTAAGTATTAAAATAATGGTTTATATCCCTTTTCCAGGTATAAGAGAAATTAAAAATTAATTGTGAGCAGGTTCCGAAATACACCCTTCATCATAAATATACGGAACAACCAAGAATATTTTTAATTTTTATAACAGGGAGGGGGACGGCAGTATAAGGCAGAAAATAGTTCAGAATATAGTATTTTATTTTCATCCCGCTGTATAATCTTTATGATTTTACTTAGTGGAAATTTAAAGTCCGTTAATTGCAATTTCCCGTCATTATGACCATGGAAAGAGGAAAAATCATATCTGTAGCTATGATCAGTTTTGCTGACAGTTTTAATTAATAATATATCATTTCTATTTTCTATTGCGGATTGTTCCCCGGAAGCTTTTTGGATACCGAAAAAAAAGAATATTGCATAAATAAATACAAAAGCCAGGTAAGGCAGGTGTGTAGAGAATATTCCAAATGTAAACATATTGCTTTTGTATATTTATAATATTTAAGATCACAAAAATAGAATAACCAATCTTTTAAAAAAACATTCTTCCATTTTTTTTATTGCCAGGGAACAATCAAAAAAAAATTTAAAGTATTTATACCGGGAAATTTAAATGAAACAAGAATCCCGATAAACCTGGGATCAGGGAAGATGATTTTTTCGCAGGATCTGACATATAAATTAATCTGCCATACCGTAAAAAGTTATTTTAGATCACGGGAATATCTTCCGGTTCATACGCCTGGTTGCGGTATTGAGGTTCAAAACCCGCATCACGGATTGCCTGCTGAATACCGTCTGCGTCCATTTTATAGTTAGCCCCGGCGGCTGATATCACGTTTTCTTCCATCATTATCGAGCCGAGATCATTAGCTCCTCCGTGAAGGCACAGCTGGCCTGTTGCAGCGCCTACTGTCAGCCACGAAGCCTGCAGGTTTTTTATGTTATTAAGCATTATGCGGCTTATGGCTACTAACCGGAGATAATCATTGGGTGTAGTCGTATTACTGATGCCCTCGCTTTTTAATACTGTCCCTTCATCCATGAATGGCCAGGGTACGAATGTAACAAATCCATAATGTCCTTCCGGCTTCCGGCTTTGAACTTCACGTAAACGTATAAGGTGTTCTATCCTTTCTTTCGGAGTTTCAATATGTCCATACATCATAGTGGCAGAGGTAACAAGATTCATTTTATGAGCTTCCAGCATTACATCAAGCCATTCCTGAGTATTGCATTTCCCTGGTGAAATAGCCTTTCTTACACGGTCGGAGAGTATCTCTGCCCCGGCGCCCGGCAGACTGTCCATTCCGGCCGTTGTAAGACTTTCAAGTATTTCCCGGTAACTTTTACGCTCTTTTTTTGAAAGAAAAACAATTTCAGGGGGACTAAGGGCATGAAGTTTCAGCCGGGGAAAGAGTCTTTTCAATTCTGAAAACAGGTCAGTATAGAATTTAAGTCCGAGACCCGGATGCATACCCCCCTGCAACAATAGTTGCCGGCCGCCAGCATTAAAAAGTTCTTCAATCTTTTTGCAATATTCTTCTATAGTGGTAATGTATTGTTCTTCTGAATTTATTTTACAGTGAAAATTGCAAAATTTGCATCCGGATATGCAAACATTGGTGATATTCACGTTACGGTCAATGATCCAGCCTACTTTATTCCCCGGAGTATGCAGTTGCCTGCATTCGTTTCCGGCCATCATAAGTTCGCTTGTAGGAAGATATTTGTAAAGATAGTATCCTTCCTTAAAAGAGAGGGGTTCCATTTCAAAGGCCTTTTTTAATATCCTGTCAGATTTCATTTCCCATTTTATTTTTATACGCCCGGCATTATAATAATTATCATGCCATGAAACAAGCATGGTTATCAAATTACCAATTTAACTAATTGTTACATGTACCCGTTAATTCAGATTAATACCATAAACCATTTTAAATGTATTATTTTTGGCTAAAAATATATGTTACCGGAAATTACAAAAATAACAGAAATAAAGGAAAATTGTACAACTGCGATAATAACAGACAGCTCTGAACAGTTTCCTGATTCATTTTTTTCAGGCTCTGAGAAAGAGTATATAAAAAATAGATTAAAAGCAGGTAATGAATGCAGGGTTTACCGTGGATGTTTTTAACAGGAATAAAATAGAGGCATTGCGTATGGGAGGATTGCCCGCGGTTAACAAGGGCAGTGTTTATCCTCCTGCCTTCAGTGTCCTTGAATGGAAGCCCGGGAATTGGAACGCGCCTGATTTATCACTTTTTGAAAAAAATCAATTAAAAACGTAACTTTGTTGCTTACTTAACTTCATAGAAAATAATAAAATGACAGATATTATTAAGGTCGGAATAACGCATGGTGATATTAATGGAATAAGTTATGAGATAATAATGAAAACTTTGCTGGATCAGAGAATCCTGGAAATGTGCACTCCCATTATTTATGGATCGCCAAAAGTAGCTGCATATCACAGGAAAGCATTAAATATCAATAATTTGAGCCTGAATCATGTGCGAACTCCTAAGGAGGCAGGCCCGGGAAGGGCTCATGTGCTCAACTGTGTAGATGACAATGTAAGAGTTGAACTTGGAAAATCTACCCCTGTTGCAGGGAAAGCTTCTTTCATGGCGCTCGATAAAGCTGTTTCCGATATGCAGAAAGGTCTGCTCGACGCACTTGTTACAGCTCCGATTAACAAGAATAATATTCAGAGTGAAGATTTTAATTTTCCCGGCCATACGGAATTTCTTGCCCGGAGATTTGAGGCAGAGGATTACGTTATGCTTATGGTAAGTGAAAATATGAAAATTGGCCTTGTGACCACCCATCTGCCGATTAGTGAGGTTGCCCTCAATATTACGAAGGAGGCTGTTTTGTCAAAGCTCAGGATCATTTCATGTTCGCTTCAAAAGGATTTTGCCATTGGCCGTCCGCGTATTGCAGTGCTGGGACTGAATCCGCATGCCGGTGAGGGCGGACTGCTGGGCAAAGAAGAGAACGAAGTTATAATACCTGCTATTGTACAGGCAAAAAAGGAAGGAATTATTGCTCTCGGGCCCTATCCTGCTGATGGTTTTTTCGGCTCTGCCGATTATCGAAAGTTCGATGCAATACTTGCTATGTACCATGATCAGGGCCTTGTGCCGTTTAAACTAAATTCTTTTGAAATAGGTGTCAATTATACAGCCGGGTTACCAATAATCCGCACTTCTCCAGCCCATGGCACCGCTTATTCGCTTGCCGGTGAAAATAAAGCATCTGCAGATTCATTCAGACAGGCTCTCTACCTGGCTGTTGATATTTATAAGAACAGGCAGATTTATGATGAGATATCAAAAAATCCCTTGAAAAAATATGATATCACATCAAACCAGGAGGATGAAGGTGTTGATATCGAAGCTGAGGACGAACAGAACTATTAATACTTAATTTATGTACGAATTTATAAGGGGATCAGTTGCTGGCCTGAATCCTGCAAGTATAATTATAGATACCGGAAGTGTGGGTTATTTTATAAATATTTCTCTTAATACTTACAGTAAAGTTAACGGTAAAAAAGAGGTAAATTTATTTATTCACCAGTTGGTAAGGGAAGATGCTCATATGCTATATGGTTTTGCCGATAAGAGGGAGCGTGAAATATTCAGGAACCTTATTTCGGTGAGCGGCGTTGGGGCTAATACTGCAATCATGATGCTCTCTTCTTTAAATCCTGATGAGGTAGTGGCAGCAGTGACAACGGGTAATGCGGAAACCCTGAAAGCTGTTAAGGGGATTGGCGCTAAAACTGCACAGCGTATCATAATTGATTTAAAGGATAAGTTCGAAAAAATATCCGGGACAACTCAAATTTTGATTTCTGCGAACAATACAACCCGGAATGAATCGTTATCTGCATTAGTTATGCTGGGTTTTGCCAAAAAAGATGCCGAGAAAGCAATATCAAAAATTATAAGTGAAAACCCAAAAGCTACCGTTGAAGATGTCATAAAACGAGCATTAAAAAGGTTATAGAACAGGAATGAAATTAGCCCGCATTTTTAAAAGAATATGCTATCTATATATGCTTTCCTCCTTACTTGCAATTGGGAGGAACAGCATTGCCGGCAATGCGGGTATTAATTATTCACCATTGGTACAGGAGCAGGATACTGTTACTATTGACACGACAGGATCATTGCCATTCCCATTTGATGACCAACCGGCATTTGGTACAATATCCCAAGACTCTCTGAAGCTTTTTTTAAATAAACCCGGCAATATTCGTTATGAAATTGAATATGATCCTGAAACCGGGCAATATATCTTTTATGAGAAAGTAGGGACATTGAATTATCGTCTGCCCCAGTCAATGTCACTTGAGAATTATATTGATCATGATTTTGAAAAATCAATCAGGGACTATTGGAGACAAAGATCCAGACTGCATGGTGAAGACCAGAGAAGGTCCCTGATACCTAAACTTACTGTGGGAGGGGAAGCATTCGACCGTGTTTTTGGCGGAAATGTTGTTAATATACAGCCTCAGGGATATGTTGAAGTAAGCTTCGGATATCAGATGAATGCCACTGAGAATCCGGCAATCCCTGAACGTTTGCGTAAGGTGCCGACATTTGATTTCGATGAAAAGATTCAGATGAACGTCATGGGACAAATAGGCACTAAAATGAATATGCGTGTAAACTATAACACTGAAGCCACTTTTGACTATGAGAATAAAATGAACCTGGAATATACAGGCGACGAAGATGAAATAATCAAGCGCATAGAAGCAGGGAACGTTTCTCTTCCATTGAATGGTACCCTGATAACGGGAGCTTCCAATCTTTTTGGGGTAAAAACAGAGATGCAATTTGGGAGGCTCACTTTAACTACGTTGTTTTCACAACACAAAGGTGAAACACAGACCGTGGAAACAGAAGGCGGGGCCCAGATAACAAATTTTGAAATTTCTGCTGTGGATTATGATGCTAACAGGCATTTCTTTTTGTCTCAGTATTTTCGGAATAACTATGATAAATGGTTGCAGAATAAGGCGGTGCCGCGTTCTCCGATAAGCATAAATAAAATTGAGATCTGGGTAACAAATAAATCAAATAATTTTACCGAATCACGTAATATTCTTGCCTTTCAGGATCTGGGTGAACATGATCCATATATCTTTAATGAAATTCCTGCTTTTCAGGAAAATACAGGACTTCCTTATCCGGAGAATGTATTTCCGCATAATAATGCAAACAGACTTTATGAGGAAATGATAAATACCTATCAGGAGATAAGGAATACACAAAATATCACAACCATAATGGAGCAGTTCAGCCCCGGATTTGTTGGTGGCCAGGATTTTGAGAAGATAGAACAGGCAAGAAAACTGAGCCCCTCTGAATATACGGTTAATGAACGTCTTGGCTATATTTCGCTTAATACAGCGCTTAATTCTGATGAAGTTCTGGCAGTAGCTTATAGTTATACTTCCAATGGCAAAGTCTTTCAGGTTGGCGAGTTTTCTACCGACGGGATAGAAGCTCCACAGACTTTGGTCCTTAAACTGCTGAAAGGAACCAATCTTTCCCCTAATCTTCCCACATGGGACCTGATGATGAAAAATATATACAATCTGGATGCTTATCAGCTGACAAGCGAAGAATTTGTCCTGAATATTGTCTATCAGAATGATTCCACCGGCACATTTATTAACTATCTGCCTGAAGGAAGGCTTAATGGTCATATTCTCCTGGAGGTTATGAACTTAGACAATCTGAACAAGCAGTTGGATCCTTATAAGGATGGTGTCTTTGATTATATTGAAGGGATCACGGTTTATCCTGACAGGGGAAGGATTATTTTCCCTGTGGTGGAGCCTTTTGGGAAGCATCTGGCTGATTCGATACAGGATCCGGCATTGATTGAAAAATATACATTTCGAGCGCTTTATGATTCCACTAAGGTTATTGCCGAACAGGATGCAGAGCATAATAAATTCAGGCTGACAGGTAGTTATAAAGGTGCATCAGGTTCAGATATCATGCTTGGAAGCCTTAATCTTACACAGGGATCGGTTAATGTTACTGCCGGCGGCCGGGAGCTTGTTGAGAATGTTGATTATACAGTTGACTACACCCTGGGCCGTGTGAAGATCATCAATCAGGCTCTTCTTGAGGCCGGTACCCCTATTCAGGTATCAACCGAGAGTGAAGACCTGTTTACCATGCAGAGGAAAACTCTTATGGGAGCCCATGCTAACTATGCTTTCTCCGATAATTTTAATCTTGGTGCAACTGCACTGTATATGCATGAGCGCCCTCTTACACAAAAAGTGGATTACGGGGAGGATCCTATTTCAAATCTTATGCTGGGTTTTGATACCCGCTGGTCTGCGCAAAGCAATCTTCTTTCCAAAGCTGTTGACGCACTTCCTTTTTATAGCACTAATATACCTTCATCAATTGATGTTGAGGCAGAAATCGCCAGGTTAATACCCGGCCATGCACGCGTAATTGAAAAAAGCGGTAATGCATATATTGATGATTTTGAAGGCACCAAGACAACCATGGATCTTAAGGCGAGGCAGGCATGGATGCTTGCAAGCACCCCCCAGCATCAGAACGATATTTTCCCCGAGGGGGGATTGACCAACCGGCTTGAATATGGTTATAACAGGGCGAAGCTGGCGTGGTATATTATAGATCCTCTCTTTTTGAGAAATAATAGCCTGACTCCCGACCATATCAGGAATGATAAAGAGCTTCAGTCTAACCATTTCGTCCGTGAAGTATTTGAAAAAGAGATATTCCCTGCTAAAGAATCACCGGTGGGACAACCAACCAATATTCCTGTGCTCGATCTGGCTTTTTATCCTTCTGAAAAAGGGCCGTATAACTATGACGTATCTCCTTCAGGCTATTCTGCAGGTGTTAATCCGGATGGCACGCTCAAGGCTCCGGAAACAAGATGGGGTGGTATGATGCGCAAGATCGAGACAAGTGATTTTGAGACCTCCAACATCGAGTTTATTGAATTCTGGATGATGGACCCCTTTGTTTATGATTCGACAGGGATGAATGGAGGCGGAGATCTCTATTTTAATCTGGGTGATATTTCTGAAGATGTGCTGAAAGACGGACGGAAGTCATTCGAAAATGGTCTTCCTGCCAGTGATGTTCTGGAAAATATCGATACAACAAAATGGGGCCGTGTTTCTACCCTCCAGTCACTTGTGAATGCTTTTGATAATGATCCTGATTCGCGCAGATACCAGGACATAGGATTTGACGGTCTGAATGATGAGGATGAACAATTATTTTTTGAGGATTATCTTGATCAGCTCAGAGATGCGGTTTATGACGATGTTTATCGGGAAATTTCTTCTGATCCTTCAGGAGATAATTTTCATTATTACAGGGGATCGGATTATGATCAGCAAGAGCTGGGGATACTGGAACGGTATAAGGAGTTCAACGGACCGGACGGCAACTCACCAACTACTGAGATGTCTCCTGAATCTTATCCTACCTCGGCATCCACGATTCCTGATATAGAGGATATCAACAGTGACAATACTCTCAATGAATATGAAAGATATTTCCAGTACAAGGTAAGTATCAGACAAAATGATATGCAAATGGGAGAGAATTATATTACTGATGTCAAAGAGAGCAATGTACAGTTGAAAAACGGCCAGATCGGGAGTGTTAAGTGGTACCAGTTTAAAATTCCGGTACGAGATCCCGATCAGGTCTTCGGAAACATAAACGATTTTAAATCAATACGGTTTTTACGGTTGTATCTCAGGGGATTCAGAAAACCCGTCATCCTTCGCTTTGCCACAATGGATCTTGTGAGGGCTGACTGGCGGCGTTATACAAGAGACATAGGAGAGCCGGATGCTGTTTCTCCCAATGCCGGCTTTGATGTTTCGGCTGTAAATATTGAAGAAAACGGAAGCAGAGAGCCTGTCAACTATATTTTGCCTCCCGGTATAAACAGGGTCATTGATCCTGCCAATCCCCAGCTCAGGCAACTGAATGAACAATCCATGGTTCTGAAAGTGACAAATCTGGAGCAGGGTGATGCCCGGGCTGCTTACAAACAGTTGTATATGGACTTCCGAAGGTATAAAAGATTAAAGGTAGAGGTGCATGCCGAAGAGATAGAGGAATTTCCCCTGAATGATGATGAACTTCATTTTTTTGTGCGGCTTGGATCAGATTACAATTATAACTATTACGAATATGAAGTTCCTTTGAAACTGACACCTCCCGGAAGATATAACGGGGAGATAGAAAGTGACCGGTATATAGTCTGGCCGGATGAGAACAGGCTCGATGTCCCACTTGAGATATTTACCAATGTGAAGCTGGAGAGAAATGCCGAAGTAAGAAAGGCCGGCGCTGTCATTAATATGAAGGATGTTTATGAAACAGTTCATAAGGGCTGGAACAAAGATAAGAACAGGGTAAAGATCAAAGGAAGCCCAAATCTTGGTAACGTTCAGGTAGTCATGATGGGTATTCGTCATAAGCGCGGCCAATTGAACACCGGTCCGAAAGCAGTTGAAGTATGGGTGAATGAGATGCGCTTGTCTGATTTCGATGAAAGCGGAGGCTGGGCGGCGAATGCAAGGGTGACAACACGTTTGGCAGACCTTGGAAGTGTCACTGTTGCAGGAAGAACCCGCAAAGAAGGATTCGGAAGTATAAGTCAGAATATTAACAGCCGCCAGCTTGAGGATCTGACGGAAGTAGATGTATCCTCATCAATAGATCTGGGAAGATTTTTCCCTGAGAAAGCCGGAGTCAGCATGCCAATGTATTATGGCTATTCAAGAAGTGTCAGGAATCCTAAATATAATCCCCTTGAACCTGATATAGAACTGGAGAAATCATTGGACCAGGCTGAATCAAATGATATAAGAGATTCATTAAAATATATCTCTCAGGATATAATAACCAGGAAAAGCCTTAATTTTACTAATGTAAGGATTGAACCGCAGCGGGAACAAACAAAAGTGAGGCTTTGGGATCCCGAGAATTTTTCTTTGTCTTATTCTTATAACGAAATATTTAAACGGAATATTAATACCGAATATAATCTTGACAAGTTATACAGAGGTATGTTTTCTTATAACTTCAGCAGCAGGTCTGAATTAGTCAGGCCCTTCAAGTCGGTTAGTTTGCTTAATAAGGGGCCTCTGCGACTGATAGGTGATTTTAATTTTTATCCTCTGCCTTCCCAGATTTCATTCAGGACCGATCTGACAAGGAGATATCATGAAATTCAGACGAGGAATCTCACTAATCCTCAGTTTTTACTTCCCGCGACTTTTGAGAAGGATTTTTTGTGGAACAGATATTTTGACCTGCGTTATGATCTGACCCGCTCCCTGAAAGTGGATTTTTCTTCCAGGAATACTTCACGTATCGATGAACCTGAGGGAAGAATCAACCGGCACATGGATGATTATGAAATAAAGAGGGATTCGATACTGACTAATTTGTGGAAAATGGGGAGGCCGACCTTTTATGATCATAATATTAATGTTTCATATAATATTCCTCTTAACAGGATCCGTTTTTTAAATTTCATCTCTTCTACGGTTCGTTATCAGGGAAGCTACAATTGGCAGGCAGGGCCTATTACAGCTGATACAATCAGACTGGGCAATATGTTGCAGAATTCCTCCAATATACAGTTAACAGGGAACATGAATGTTCAAAGCCTTTTTAATAAGGTTCCGTATTTTAATGAATTAAATCAGAAATTCCGCAGGACAGGCAGGGGACGTTACAGTATGAACCGGCGCTACAACCGAAATATGGGACAAACGGAACAGGAACAGCAGCCGCAGCGTCAGACAGAACAAACATACCAGGGTACTGTAAAGCTTGTTGCCGGACAACCACAAAAAATTACCCATAATCTGAAAACAAAAAGGGTAAGTATAGTAGTTACCGATGGTAATAATGAGATTGTGAGAGGAAGAAGTAATATCGTCGATATCAATATTATCGAATTCATCTCATCGGCCGATGTTGATACAGCAACAATTACAGTTACAGGCAGGCCTGGAGATCAAAGCTTTCTGAAGGATGTTCTGGATCTTACAACACGAATGCTTATTGGAGTCCGCACTATCTCAGTTAATTACGGAATAAACGGTGGAACCGTTTTACCTGGCTATATGCCTGTGCCGCGTGTTTTTGGGGCAGGCACATATTATCCTGATGCCGATATGATTGGCAGAGACCTTGGAAATAGTTTCGCGCCGGGAATGCCATTTCTTTTAGGATGGCAAAATTATAACTTCGCCCGGCGGGCAGCAGCGAAGGGGTGGCTGACAACCGACTCTACACTTAACTCTCCATATCTCTTTACAAAAAACGAACGTTTTAGTGTCAGGGCCACTGTGGAACCATTGCCTGACCTTCGTATTGACATTACTGCAGAGAGATCATTCTCAAAAAATGTCAGTGAGTTTTATAATTATAATCCTGATAACGAAGAATTTACACCTAATAGTTTTACTGAAACAGGTAATTTCAGCATTTCAACGCTTACATGGGGCACAGCATTTTTTGCAATGGGCAAAGGTGAAGTCCACCAGTCCGAAGCCTTTGAAAATCTGAAGGATTACCGCCTCATAATTGCACGCAGGCTCGCATCACAAAGAGTTGCAAATTCAGAAATGGGTTATGATCCGACATCAATAAATCCTGAAACAGGGTTCCCTGACGGTTACGGACCGAACTCTGTGGAGGTATTGGTGCCGGCATTCCTTGCTGCATATCAGAATAAGGACCCCCGTAAAGTTCCTCTTGGCCTTTTCCCTTCTGTCAGGTTTATCCGTCCTAACTGGCGTGTAAGGTATGAGGGAATGGTCTCCCGGATACCCGGCCTTAACAATATAATGCGTTCGCTAAATTTTACCCACGCATACAGATCCAGCTATAATGTCGGTTCATTCATAACTAACCTGAATTATGAAGAAATGAGAGACGGATTCAGCTATATAAGGGATATGGCCAATAACTTTATAACGCCGTATGACTTTAACTCTGTAAGTATAATGGAGACATTCAGTCCTCTTATCAATATAGATGTTATGTGGTTAGGTGACCTTACAACCAGGGCTGAGGTGAAGCGGTCCAGAAACATGACGCTTTCTTTCGCCAATAATCAGCTTACAGAGATACTGAGCAATGAATATACCATCGGTGCGGGATACCGTTTTACACAGATGGATCTGATAATCAAAACAAAAGGTTCTCAGCGTTCGTATTCTAATGATTTGAACCTGAGAGCGGATATTTCATACAGAAAAAATAAAACCGTATTAAGGAAGATTGTGGAGAACGATGATCAGATAACGGCAGGACAAAGCGCTTTTACAATAAGAACCACTGCTGATTATATGCTCAGCGACCGTTTCCAGTTACGTTTATTCTTTGATAAGGTATTGAATAATCCTTTTACTTCACTCTCTTTCCCGACTGCAAATACCAATTTAGGTGTAAGCTTCAGGTTTACACTTGCTCAATGATATTGAGACCGCAGGAGTGTGTAAAATTTTTTATATTGTTGTGAAAAAAAACCGGACATTTATTTTATATATCAAATATTTTTTATTCTTTTGAATCAAAATAGGTTAAACAGTGGTAAAACAAGCATGATTGTAAAATCAGGCAAGAGTATGATCAAAACAAATGCGGGTTCCACGTAATAATTTTGAAAATAATTAATTTTACGTATGAAAAATATAAATACAATATGGCTTCCGTGGTGGGGTCTTCTTACTTAAAGTGAGGAGTTTAGAGCCATATTGGTATTTTTTAAAGATATTGTGAAACAGGCCTGCTCCTCAAAAGGGGGCAGGTTTTTTTTGATCATTGCATTATTTAAACTAAAAATGAATTTTTTAACCGGGATTAATTGGATGAAATAAAAAAAATCCTCTGTTGAGGCCCGGGACTGAGAATAAAAGTCTCACTGATGTAAAAGGAAAAACTAAGTAGAATGAGAACATTCAATAATACAAACTGGTGGTGGCGCATGATCTTCATAAAGAAACTGTGAAGAGGGGAAGCGCTATGTCATTGGTAAAAGACGGCTCATCGAATCACGGTGAGCCGTTTTTTTTTGAGATAAAGTAAGAGTATTATCAAATTCAAATGAATAATAATGGAAAAGCTGAATTTTAAACCTGTTGTAAGAAAGATACTTGCAGACACTGTAACTCCTGTTAGCATTTATCTGCGGTTACGGAATCTGTACCCCAAAGCTATCCTGCTTGAGAGTTCAGATTATCATGGCCATGAAAATGCATATTCTTTTGTTTGTTTTAGTCCCGTAGCCTGCTTTACGGTTGATAACGGTAAGATTATAAAAGAATTACCAGGCCGTGCTACCGAAGAATACATGCTGCCGCCGCAACGAAAACTTCATGATGAGCTTGATGACTTTTTTCAAACTTTTAATATAATTACAGGTAATATTGAGTTATTAACCAATGGATTATATGGTTATATAAATTTTGATGCAGTTCAGTATTTTGAGAATATACATTTTAAAGCTCCTGAAAAGGAGGAATATCATATTCCGGAAGTGAAATATTGCTTTTATAAATATATAGTTGCTATTGACCACCACAAAAATCAAATTCATATAGTTGAAAATCTGTTGGAAGGAGAACACTCGCAGATGGATCATATTCATCATTTACTGGTTCATTTGAACTTCACAACGAACAATTTTAAACCACTTAATAATGAAACATCCAATATTACCGATGAAGAATATAAACTGATGGTAACTAAAGGAAAAGAGCATTGTTTCCGGGGTGATGTCTTTCAGATAGTGCTAAGCAGGCAGTTTTCGCAGGAATATGAGGGTGATGATTTCAATGTTTACCGGGCCTTAAGGTCTGTTAATCCTTCTCCCTACCTCTTTTATTTTGATTATGGCACATACAGGATATTCGGCTCAAGTCCCGAAGCTGAATTAAGGGTAAAAAATGGTAAAGCATATATTCATCCGATTGCAGGCACATTCAAACGCACCGGTAATGACGATGCCGACCGGGAGCTGGCAGAAAAACTATGCAAGGATCCTAAGGAAAATGCAGAACATGTCATGCTGGTTGACCTTGCCCGTAATGATTTGAGCCGCAATGCATTTAATGTGAAGGTCGAAACATACCGTGAAGTACAATATTATTCTCATGTCATACATCTTGTATCACAGGTTTCGGGAGAGTTAACCCCGGGAACCAACCTTGTCAAAGTTCTTGGGGAAACCTTTCCTGCCGGTACACTTTCAGGAGCCCCAAAATATAAAGCAATGGAACTGATAGACCGCTATGAAAATCAAAACAGGGGTTATTATGGTGGTTGTATCGGGTATCTGGGATTTGACCGTACTATAAACCATGCCATCATGATTCGCTCATTTCTGAGTAAAGGAAACAGGTTGTTCTATCAGGCCGGAGCCGGCATTGTGGCAGACTCCAGGGAAGAGAATGAGTTACAGGAGGTAAATAATAAACTTGCTGCTCTGAAAATGGCGATTGAATTTGCTAAAGAAATAAAATAAACAGGAAATGAAAATATTGGTTATTGATAATTATGATTCGTTTACATATAATCTGGTACATGCTATAAAAAAAATATCAGGATTTGCTGTAGATGTATTCCGTAATGATGAGGTCAGACTGGAACAGATTGAAAAATATACAAAGATTGTGCTTTCTCCCGGTCCGGGACTTCCATCAGAAGCAGGGTTATTAACAGACATCATAAAAATGTTCGCCCCGCACAAATCTATTCTGGGCGTTTGTCTGGGACACCAGGCAATTGGTGAGGCATACGGGGGACGGTTGCTTAATATGAACCGTGTGATTCACGGCATGGCTACACTGGTTAAGCTGACAAATAATAAATCTGTGATTTTTAATGGATTGCCAGATACCTTTGAAGCAGGGCGCTACCATTCATGGATTGTGGAACGGGATAATTTGCCTGAATGTTTTGAAATTACAAGTGAGGATGAAAGTGGAGTTATAATGTCGATGAAACATAAAAAATTTGATGTCGAGGGCCTTCAGTTTCATCCCGAGTCAGTATTAACTCCCCTTGGTGAAAAGATGATCATTAATTGGTTAAGATCATAACATTAACAGATAAATAATATTTAGGTGGAAATAAAAATTAGTATAACAATGAAACAATCTTCTTTTTTTATTAATCCGGCAGGTATGATTATAAATGTAAAGTGTCAGAATTGGGCCATGAGGCAACAGTGATTCCAAATTTTGATAATTATAAAATATAATAAGATATGGAAAGAACATGAATGTAAAATCACCTAAGAGTATGATTGAAACTCATGCGAGTTCCATATGATATCTTTGAAAATAATAAATTTTAATCATATGAAAGAAGTATTAGAATATTTATTTGAAGGAAATACCCTTTCCCGGGAGGAGGCGTATGAGAGCCTTTTAAAGGTGGGCAAAGGGATATATTCTGAGATTGAGTTCGCCTCATTTCTCACTGTATTTAAAATGCGCCCCATAACTTCGCAGGAGTTGGCAGGATTCCGGGATGCAATGGCTGAGCTGAGTCTTGTTACCAACTTATCTGAATACAATGCGATCGATGTTGTTGGCACAGGGGGGGACGGTAAAAATACTTTCAATATTTCAACCCTTGCCAGTTTTATTATTGCCGGAGCAGGCATTAATGTTACGAAACATGGTAATTATGCTGTTTCGTCTATAAGCGGCTCCTCGAATCTGCTTGAACTGCTCGGGTACCAATTCAGCAATGATCCCGGAAAGTTGAAAAATGATCTTGATAAAAGCAATTTTTGCTTTATGCATGCTCCTCTCTTTCACCCGGCTATGAAGCACATTGCCCCTGTCAGGCGCGCCCTTAAGGTGCAGACTTTCTTTAATATCCTTGGGCCTATGATCAATCCTTCAAGTCCCGGATATCAGGTGCTCGGAGTCAATAACGAACAGGTATTCGGCCATTACAAAGCTGTTTATGAAACTCTTGACCTGAAGTATATAATTATTAACAGTACAGATGGTTATGATGAAGTTTCTCTTACAGCCGACACTCATTTTGCTGCTAATACCGGTGAAGGGTATTATTCACCCGGCAGTTTTAATTTTTCAGCAATCGATCCGGTTAGTATTTATGGTGGTGATTCAATTGAGGATGCAGCCCGGATATTCCTGGATATTTTAAAAGGCAGAGGGACAAAAGATCAGAATAATGTTGCTATTGCCAATGCTGCAGTGGGACTGAATCTTTATTATCCTGAGAAGGAACTTACTGAGTGTGTTGATATTGCCTCCCGGTCATTATATGGAGGAAAAGCATTGGAAAAGTTGAAAGCAGTGACTGCTATATAAACGAATTACAAAACGATGAGTATTCTTAAAAAAATAATTGAAACAAAAAAACAGGAAGTGGCTGTCAGGAAAACATATATGCCAGAGGAAATGCTCAGGGATTATGAGGGCTTCAGATTGAAATGCAATTCATTAAAAACAGGATTGCAAAAACCTGGCTCTACGGGCATAATTGCAGAGTATAAACAGAGATCGCCATCACTGGGAAATATTAATCTGAAGATGAAGCCGGAACTTGTTACCAGAAAATATGTGGAAGCAGGAGCAACCGGAATATCAGTTTTAACTGATGAAATCTATTTCGGGGGATCAACAGATGATCTTGAAAAAGCAAGAAGGGCAAATCCGGAAATACCTCTGTTGAGAAAGGATTTTATGATAGATACATATCAGATAACAGAGTCAAAAGCGTTCGGAGCAGATGTTATCCTTCTCATTGCAGCCTGTCTCGAAAAAGAAGAGGCGGAAATCCTGGCAAAAAAGGCCAAAGAGCTTGGTATGGAGGTCTTACTTGAGATTCATAATGCAGCGGAACTGGAGAAAATAAATGATTTTATTGACATTATAGGCGTTAATAACCGGAATCTTTCTGATTTTAACATAGATATTAAAACTTCAGAAGAACTTGCGGGGCTCATCCCCGGCAGGTTCTTGAAAATATCGGAAAGCGGGATAAAGGATAGTGAAGTCATAAACCATCTCAGGCAATATGGGTATGATGGATTTCTAATAGGCAGTGCTTTTATGGCTTCAGAAAATCCCGGAGAAGCTTGTAAAAAATTTATTTCGGAATTATGAATAGTGATCTAAAAATTAAAGTATGCGGGATGTTATATCCTGAAAACAGGCAAGAAGTGGAAAAATTGCATGTCGATTTCCTTGGGTTTATATTTTATCCCGGATCAAAAAGGTATGCAGGGGGACAAAAAGACCGGGCTTTGTTCAGTTCGAAAAGGGAAAAGGTAGCAGTATTTGTAGATGAAGGGATTGATCAGATCATAAATATTGCTCACAGTATCGGATTTAAATATATCCAGCTCCATGGAAATGAAAATTCCTTGTTATGTGGTGAATTAAAAAAACAGGGACTAAAAATCATAAAAGCATTCAATATAGGTGATAATTTTGATTTTGAGCTCCTTAACAGTTATGATGATGTTGTAGATTATTATCTGTTTGATACCAAAAGCAGCATGCCCGGAGGATCCGGACAAAAATTTAACTGGGATGTACTTGACAAATATAGAGGGGATATACCTTTTTTTCTAAGCGGAGGTATTCAGCCTGAAGATGTTTGTAAAATAAAACAAATCAATCATCCGAAATTTTATGGTGTTGATCTTAACAGTGGTTTTGAGGATGTGCCGGGATTAAAAAATCCGGCAAAATTGAAAAGTTTTTTATGTGAATTACAGGATTGTCATTAAATTCTAAGGCTTTGTTACGAAATAAAGTGAATAAAATAGACGAAGTTATTTTTGTTTTTAACAAAGCAAAATTTTGAGGCATAGCTAAAGCTATGGCGAAAAATTTCAATGCAGTAAAAAGCAAAAAGAACAAGCCTAAATGTTCAGGTTATTTCGTAACAATGCCTAA
>CAZIOB010000116.1:0-4082 GCA_964540755.1 uncultured Prolixibacteraceae bacterium
ACTTTATAACCTGGATAAAGATATTTCACAGTCAGAAAATATTATAAAAGAGAGTGCCAATGCAGACTTCTATATAAATCTTATTGACAAAAAACTGGATGAAATAAAGAAAGAGGGCTATAACTGGGAAAAGTTACCAAATGCAAACCGCTCAAAAAAGATCAAGACCGAATGGGTCAGGTATTAATTTTCATTCAGCCAGACAGCCATCTCATTTGCTCCCCTGTTACACCATGAGTAATATGGTATCATTGTGAGTTTCGCAGGAATGTTATTGCCCTGCTCATCAACTTTCTCTGCATTACCGGTTAATACAGTCACTCCACCAAGCAGTTCGCTTTTATATTCACTTTTCAGAATTATATCTTCCTCTATCTTGAAGTTTAAGACACTATCATTGTTGTCGACTCCTTCGGCACAATAAACCAGCGGGCCTCTTTCTATGGCAATCTTTCCCTTATCTGCATCTATTCTGCTGTCGGCTGTCACCTTCCTGACTTTTAACGGGAGAATTATATCAATCCTGTCGCCTTTTTTCCATTTTCTTTTTATTTCGACATAACCGGACTGGTTGACCTGGCAATCCTCTATTTTGTTGCCATTTAAAGAAACTGACCATTGTGACGGTTCGGCATTCCGGTACTTATAAAGCCCGGATGGTAATACCTCACCCCTTGCCCAACCTGGCATTCTGAGCATAACCGAAAATTCCCGTGATCTTTTTGGTTCAATGCTAATTGAAATTTCTCCTTCCCAAGGATACTTTGTTTTTTGTGTCATCTTCACCTGATTATTGGCAAGTTTTATATCTGCTGTATTATGAGTAAAAAGATTTACATACAAATCATTATCTTTTACAGCATAGATATAACCAGACAATGAGGGAATGAAGCGTACAATATTAACCGGACAACATGAGCAATTAAACCATGGAGTCCTTTCCATAGCACCCTGATTAAACTTAAAATCCATATCACATTCCAGCGGATTCGGATAGAAAAATCTGTCCCCGCTCAGTGCAACACCTGATAAAAAACCGTTATATACAGTTCTCTCAAGTACATCAATATATTTAGCATCACCTTTCAGGAGAAACATCCTGTGATTCCACATTGCCAGAGCAATAGCCGCGCAAGTCTCGTTATAGGCCTTAAGATTGTCTAATTTAAAAGGACCGGCATATCCTTCGCCCGCTCCATGCTGACCTACATTTCCCGTAAGGTACAACTTGCTGTTTACCACATCATTCCAAATCCTGTCTATAGCATTTATATAATCCTCATTTTTTGTTATGGAAGCCACATCAGCTACTCCGGCATAATAGTAACCTCCCCTAACGGCATGTCCTACAGCAGTTTCCTGCTCAAGTAAAGGTTTATGATCCTGTGCATATTCCCCGTAGAGTTCACGCAGATCCTGGCGACCGCGCATATCAACAAAAAACTTTGCCATATCAAAATATTTCCTGTCATTTGTCGCCCGGTATAATTTAATAAGGCCTATTTCAATTTCTTCATGACCGGGCACAGCGACAATCTGGCCTTCACCTGGTCCGAAAACCCCGCAGACAAGATCAGCATTTTTAATTGCTATGTCCAGAAAATTCCTTTTCCCCGTAGCCTGGTAATGTGCTACAGCTGCTTCATACATATGTCCCACATTATAAAGCTCATGACCATGGGCCAGGTTTGACCACCGTGCTTCCCTGCCTCTGTAATCATAATCGGGATCATTGATTGTCCTTGCTGTATAAAGATATCCGTCCTCTTCCTGGGCTGCACCGATTTTTTCAATCAGCTTGTCCAGATATTCATCCAGTTTTTTATCAACAGTATCTGACATCATCATTGTATAGGCAGCACCCTCTATAACCTTAAATACATCAGAGTCATTGAAATATATTCCTTTAAATCCCCCCTCTTTCAGTCCCCCGGCAACAGCGAAGTTATCTATTCTTCCTGTTTCCTCACATTTGTCGAATGTGTACCATACAGTTACCTCCTTATTGGTTTTGATCCTTGGCAACCAGAATCCGCCATCGATTTTTACATTGGTAAAAGGAACAGGCACATATGGATAGTCACTTTTCTCCTGGCCGCTCTTCTTGCAGGAATAGAAAATGGAAAACACAAAAAGGATAATTACAAAGTTTTTAAAAACTCTCATCTGAATATTTTTTAATCATCATAATAATTCGAACAAAGATCCCGGATGCAATAATAGATATTTTTTTTTGTTATCAAAATTGCAAATGTCATATTTTGTTTATCAGGGAGAACCTTGACAATCCCTTTGCCTTTGAAATAAAAAGAACAGGAATTGAGATTCGCACGGATTAACTCAAACTAAAAAGAGTACCCTACTGATGCACCGATTCTTACACCGCTCCAGCCGGTTTAAATTTTCTATAATAGCAGAGAAATCTATAATTATTTGCATAAAAAGAATTTCGTAAAAAAAATGTATATTTGACCAAATGGAAGACAAAATTGAAAATATTGATAAAGTCATAAAATATTGGAGGGATTCATCTGATCAAAACTATCAGACGATGAAAAATCTTTTGAAATCAAAGGATTATAATTGGGCATTATTCTTAGGCCATCTCGTTTTAGAAAAACTTCTTAAAGCTTTATATGTTAAAAAGTACCGGCAACATACTATTTTCACTCATGACCTACTTCGCCTGTCAAAAAAAATTGAATTACAAACATCAGAAGAACAAGAAGAATGGCTTGATGAAATTTCTACATTCAATATAAATGCCAGATATGATAATTACAAACACGATTTCCAAAAGCTTTGTAATAAAGACTTTACATTAACATGGATTGATAAAATAGAAAATTTGAGGCAATGGTTGATCAAGCAATTATAAAAACGGCTGAGAGATATATTAATCAGATACCAAAAGATTTGGGTATTAAAAAATCATATTTATTTGGTTCATATGCAAAAGGAATCGAACGGGAAGAAAGTGATATTGATATTGCAATTATTCTTGAAAACATGACAGATTTTTTTGAGATTCAACGGCAATTAAGAAGGCTAAGACGAGGTATTGACTTACGTATAGAACCACATCCGATTCATGCACGTGATTTTAATAATAATAATCCTTTTGCCTTTGAAATAAAAAGAACAGGAATTGAGATTCGCACGGATTAACTCAAACTAAAAAGAGTACCCTACAGATGCCCCCAGTCTTATACCGCTCCAACCGGTTTTAATCTCCTCATTTGAATCTGTATATTGCAAAACAGCATCTTTGTTTCCTTCGAGCCGGTTTTTCCCTCCTGTATCAATTAAATAGCCGGCATGAAGTCCCAGTTCAAGTCCGCTGAAATTGTATCCCAGTTTAAACCGTGGTTCGATCTGCACTGCCGATGATTTGAAAACATTCTCATCGGTGGAGGTTAAAATTTTCTCTTTCATCTTTAGTTTTGTAAAAGCATATGATATGCGTGTTTCTTCATAAAGACTAAACTTTTTATCCATAAGTTTAAATCCTGCTGCAATGCCCGGAGAATATGAAGTCAGTATATTATCGATCTTTAGCTCACCGGAATAATCCTTGTAACTGATCCTCGATCCTGTTGTATTGAAATTTCCGATTATGCCCAGATAAACCTTCTCTGAAGTTTGATAAAATATCCCTGCATTATAATACGGCTGAGCCGGGAAATCATCTGTGATCCTGCCCTCTACAGGCAGATTTCCCAATATCTCCGAATTCATGCCTCTCAGATCATTCAGGGAATAAGTCCCGTACCCATACCCCGCTTCAATTCTGATCTGGGAAAATGATACCATGGAAACAAAAATTACTATTATTGTTAAATTGAATTTTTTCATATAATTGTATTTTTTCATTGTAATACCGTCAAATTATTAATCTGAATCCACAAACTAAAATCCGTGGATTAAAATATCTCATTATATAAAGATTCTAATTAAAAGTGTATTCATTAATAAGACAGCTTTAATCGCAATCCCTGGGTGAAAATTATTTTATTGCTCAGAAAAACATGATTATAATCACTGTTATAACCGCCAAAGTTGTATGTTTTCACCTGAGTTTT
>CAZIOB010000117.1:0-3657 GCA_964540755.1 uncultured Prolixibacteraceae bacterium
TGAGCCACTTCATTCCAATGAGCCTTAATACCCCTTTCATTCATCTGGTCATAACACAGTCCGCCCCTGTAACCCGGACTGGCATAATTATTTCTTTTACCCGTTGAAGTCATTCCATAACGAATAACCGTCCATTTACCCTCCGGAACATCCCACGTAAGAATACCTTCAGAAAAATTGTCACTAAGATCTGTTATTTGATCATGGGCAATATATAGAGTATCATTATCATTAGCCGGATCACTTTTGATTGCCTGTACGAGAATGTCCTGGTAGTATATCTGAGAAGGAGGTTGCGGCAGATCTGTTTGAATCCGTCCCGGACCTGTCACCTCCTTTTCGCTGAATACAATTTTTTTCATCCCGTTATCAGGCTTGATCTCCGGATTACCCGGATCACCACAGCCGCTTTGAATATTGACACTCAGTTCTATTCCAAGCCTGCTTGCTTCCTTAACAGCATGAGCAAAAAGATCTTTCCATTCCCGGCTCATAAATGTTGGTCCAATGGGGCCGATCGGCGCTCCGTTGTCAACCAGCAACGCACCTGCAATAAAATTATCCTTCATTGCCTCAATATCCTGCGTGATTGATTCCTTAGTGGCGACACCATTCATCCAGAACCACCACACCCTCATTTTATATTCTTCAGGAACAGAATTAAAATTATCTTTTAACTCACCGTAATCAATATCCGGCTCTGTTGACAAAGAGTAATTTATTCCCTGGGGAAAAACCTGCACGGACAGGACTATAAGAAATAGAAGCAATGTGGGTTTCATAAAGAAATTGTATAATTATTTCATAAGATCTGCAAGCTCCCTGCTTTCTCCGGCCTTAATAGCCAAATCAAATATTTTATCATGATACTGAATCTTACAGGTGGCTGAATTTTTTGCAGTAACCGAAGCAGACGTGATATTGCCTTCTTCCCATTCCATATCAACTGTATATCCACCTCTGGCACATAGTCCTTTTACACTGCCCGACGGCCATTCCGAAGGTATTGCAGGTAACAGATGAATTATGAAATTACCATTCTTATCCTTCATATGACTTTGAATTAACATCTCCGCAACAGCGGAAGTAGCTCCGAAGTTAGCATCGATCTGAAAGATTCGTTGTGCATTCAGCAGAGTGCCATCCAGAGAATTTAATATAGATTCGAGACTGTGTAATGCTTTCCCATTATCCTGGAACCATGCATACATTATTGATGCATGTGCCCCGCTCCATCCACCTCCGGACCCTTGTCCGTTTTCCTTTCTCCAGTCCAGGCTCTTTTCAGCAGCTTCAAAAAGTTTTGGATCATCAGGAGTTATTAATGAGAAGGGATGAACACACAGTAGATGAGAAAGATGCCTGTGCCCCGGCTCAGCTTCCTCAAAATTCTCTCTCCACTCCATTAATTTTCCATTTTCATCTACAGGAAAAGAGGGTAATAACGTCTCAGCTTCACCGATTCTTCCTGTAACAGGGTCATCATAATTAAGTATTTTAGCAGCCTCAAGGGTTGCTTCAAATACTGCCTTAATGACCGACAAGTGATATGTCGATGTAGCTGTGATCCTCAATCTCCTTCCTGTATCAGGATCAATATATGAATTCTCCGGCGAGGTTGAAGGTACAAAATGAAGAATACCTTCGGAATCAGGAATTAAAACATCCAGTATATACTGACTTGCTCCCCGAAGCATCGGAAAAAGCCTTTCTTTAAGAAATGCCAGGTCCTGTGTATATTCATAATGATCCCAAAGGTTCATCACCATCCATGCACCTGCAAGGGGATCAAGAACTCCGTTTATGAATTGCGATTCCGGAGTGGAGGCGGAGGGAGTGACCCTCCCGAAAGGATTTGATGTGATGCTGCAAAACCATCCTTTCGCATTATACATCGTATCTGCATAAGGTTCACCAATTTCTGTTATTTGTTCAAACCAATCAATAAGCGGCTCGTTTGTTTCCGGTAAATTAATTACATCCGATGGCCAGTAATTCATCTGGAGATTTACATTCAAATGATAATCCGCCTCCCACGGAGCCCATTCTCTTTCATTCCATTTACCCTGCAAATTGGCAGGTAGTATTGCAGGCCTGCGGGAACTGCCCATTAAAAGATATCTGCCAAACTGAAACATCTGTACTATCAGTCCCTGATCCCCTGATCCGTCCTTGTATGCTTCAATACGTTTGTCTATAGGCAGGGTATCATTTGGAGATTCTCCTAATTCAAGACTGACACGACTGAACATTTCACTATGTTCGCTAATATGTGCATCCCTTAACTGTTCCCATGATTTACCCTCTGCTTTTTCCAATATTTCATCTGCCTTTTTTCCCGGATCTATTGAACGGTCAAAATTCAACAGGGAAAGATTATAATCAGTTGCAGCAGTAAAAATCAAAACTGCTTCATCAGCATTTTCAACAACCAGATTATTACTCTCTGCCTGCAAGCTTCCACCGGAAACCTTTCCTGAAAGACGGCCTGCAAAACGCATGTGTTTGCCTCCGGGGCCTGATTCGCCGGGATTATCATCATACCCTTCGGGCGCTTCAATATCAATTACCTGTCCGTCGAGGTTCAACTTACCCTCAGACAGGGCAGTAACCCGGGCACCTTCAAAACGTTCCATCCCGATCCTGCAATTGATTTTTCCTTCTCCAGCAGAAAACAGACGGATACAGAGCACATCATCAGGTGCAGAGATAAATGACTCCCGAATATATTCCGTTTCTCCCGATTTATAAGTTATTCTGCTAATTCCTGTTGACATATTTAATTCCCTTTTGTAATCGGAGACATCATCCTGGCCTTCAAACTTGATCAGCAAATCGGCAAAGGGCTCATATGAACGGAATGACGTTGGTCTGGCAGTAAGATTTTTAACACCGAAATCATGTGCCTTTGAATATTCCCCTTCAAAAACCATTTTTTGTATCTTCTTCAAATTCTCACTGAAATTTTCTGCATAGGGATTGATCTGGCTTCCTGCCCACAGACTTTCCTCATTGATCTGGAAACGTTCGGTTTCCAGACCTCCAAAATTCATGGCCGCAAGTCTGCCATTCCCGATCGGAAAAGCTTCACCCCATCTCTCCGCAGGCTTATCGTACCATAATATCAGATTGGGATCCTTTTGTGCAGGTTTGTCACAGGAAAAGAGCATGGAACAAAAAGCCAAAAGGGTTAAAATTATTTTAATGTTAATTGTCATCTTGATACGTATTTAAATATTTAATAATCAATTGATAATATAATTATAGTTAATTTTAGTACAAATTTATTTTTAATACATATCATACTTTTTCAGGCACTACAAAAGGTTTCCTGTAATTTCTGGTAATAAATTCATTTGCCCGATCAGCAAATTCACCAACATATTTTTCTTCTTTCGTATCAAAAGATAGCATGGGACCTAAAATTATATCTTCTTTGTCCCAATCAATTCTATTTGCAAAAAGATGATTTCTAAATCTTTCAAAAGATTCCTTTAAACAGGAAATCCCATCTATTCTTTCATAAATTTCTTCAGTCTTAGAAGCTTTACCCATTAAATATGAAGTATTTCCCATATGAACCAAAGCAGATGATAAATGTCCCTCTTCTATATCAGCAATCAACATGCCCGGATTATCTTCACGAATAGCATCAAT
>CAZIOB010000118.1:0-4803 GCA_964540755.1 uncultured Prolixibacteraceae bacterium
GAGAGGGGAGGGGTGAAATCCCCTTCTCCTACTCGACCAAGTGACCGTTAGTTAGTTCAACTAATTCCAAAGTCTAACCAAAAACATTAAACTTTTTGACTATCCATTTACTTAAAGCCTTATTATAAGAGGAAAATAAATAAAAAATAGTTTTCCAGTTGACGGATCACCTGCTAAAAAAAAATCTTGCCATGCTCATTTCACCCATCAAATAATGATACCGTGCCCGGGAAGCAAACCATTTCTTCATAACAGGAATATCTCTGCATTGAGTAAGCCTATATAAAAATCCCGTTTCCGGTATTCCGGATTAAGGCTTAGATTAGTACCATTAACGTATCTGACGACACATATATCCGTTTCCTTGCATCTGCGGTTTTTTGTAACTCTTAATAAGCAGTCACAATCCAACTGACTAAAACATTCTTCAAACAAAGGAATATCCTTATTTCGTATTAATAAGCTTCCTATATATGCCGATAATGAAATTTTTGAACGCTTCATGAAGATAACAAATGGTATTACCGATTCTGTCGTAATGTCTGATTCATCAGTTAAATGTTCTATTAAGGACAAAGAGGCATATAATCAGAATGTCTTAGAAGCTATTGACAGGCTTATTATTAAAAATGCACTGACAAATTATATCCTGAAAGACTGGTTTATTGATAAAAAAATCGGCGATCATGCTGAAATTTATAACATGAAATACCTAAAAAATATCAAGGATATTATGAAGCGGTCCGTTCAGTTAAGGAAGCCTACAATTACTTAATATAATTCAAAAATAGTTCAAATAAGATTTTTAGTGATTGATTAAATTATTGATCAATAATTCATTATATAGATTTTGGATATCTTTCTTACAAGCAGGGGGTCACTGGTTCGAATCCAGTTGTTCCCACAAGAAAATGAAGGAGTTACAGAAGTTGAATTTTGTAACTTTTTTGTTTTATAAAAATTTTAATAAACATCTGTGTTTTTATACTCACATTTCGATAGCATATCCATCCAAACCAACCAATAAACCAATTAATATTTACGGGTTTTTAATTTACAATTATTCAACAGTTACTGATTTTGCAAGGTTGCGGGGCTGATCTACATTGCAGTTGCGCAGAACTGCAATATTGTATGCAATAAGTTGTAACGGGATAATTGATAATATAGGTGCCAGAGCCGGATGTGAACCCGGAATTTCAATTATATCGTTTGCCAGCTTTTTTAACCCTGTATCTCCTTCACTGACAATGGCTATCACTTTTCCTTTTCGGGCTTTTACCTCCTGGATGTTATTAATTATTTTGTCATAATAAGTATATTGCGGCGCTAAAACAATTACAGGTAAATTATTATTAACCAGCGCTATAGGTCCATGTTTCATCTCACCTGCAGCATATCCTTCACCATGTATATATGAAATTTCTTTTAGCTTTAATGCCCCTTCTAATGCCACCGGGAAAAGGCATTCTCGTCCTAAAAAAAGTGCATTTGCTGCGTCTGTATATTTACATGCCACTTTTTTTATCTGTTCAGTTTTTTTCAGAATGGTCTTTACCTTAGCAGGAATTTCTGATATTTCCTTTATTAGTTCTTTATATTGGCCAGGTTTGATTGTTCCCCTGGTTTTTGAGAGTTGAAGAGCAAACAGTGTAAGAACAGTAACCTGTACTGTAAACGCTTTAGTAGAAGCCACACCGATTTCGATACCTGCACGAAGATATACACCAGCATCCGTTTCACGTGAGAGAGAAGAGCCAACCACATTGCATATTCCAAGTACCAGCGCCTTTTTTTCTTTTGCATAACGTAGGGCAGCAAGTGTATCGGCAGTTTCCCCGCTTTGACTTATTAGAATAACTACATCTTTTTGGCCCAAAACAGGTTCCCTGTAACGAAATTCCGATGCATATTCCACTTCAACCGGTACTTTAGCATATTTCTCCAATAAGTATTCACCAATCAATGCAGCATGCCAGGACGAACCGCAGCCAATAATTATGATCCGTTCAGCTTTGACAATTTTTGTAAACACCTTATTTAAACCTCCCAATTTAATTTCGAAAGTTGAAGGGTCCAGCCTGCCCCGGAATGACTCCTCAATAGTCTGGGGCTGTTCAAAAATTTCTTTTAGCATATAATGTTCATATTTACCTTTATCCGAATTTCCGGTTTTCATATCAGTATTTGAAATTGTGAGTGTTACCGTTTTTTCCCCGATATTTTTCAGCGAAAGATGATCTCTCGACAGAGAGGCTATGTCGTAATCCTTAAGATAAACCATGTGGGTTACATCATCACTGATAGCTGCAGCATCGCTTGCTATATAAAATTCATTTCTGCCCAAACCGACTGCCATAGGACTATCCTTACGGGCAACTATCAATCTGTCTTTCTCATTATTGCATAGAAGGGCAATGCCATAAGTACCTGTTATTTTTGAAAGTGCCAGCTCCAAAGCCATTTCAGCTGAAATTTTATTTTCCTGATTGTAAAAATATTCAATCAAATTAACCAGCACTTCAGTATCAGTATCACTATAAAAATCAAATCCATACTCTGTCAGTTCTTCCTTCAGTTGAGCATGATTTTCAATAATTCCGTTATGTACAATTGAAAAGAGTCCGCTCATGGATTGATGGGGATGAGCATTTATGTCACTTGCTTCTCCGTGTGTTGCCCACCGGGTGTGACCTATACCGATATTACCTCTTATATTTTTTTGTTTAATAAAATTTTCAAGTTCAGTTACTTTGCCTTTTTTCTTAAACACTTCAATATTGCCGTTAAGCAATGCTATACCTGACGAATCATATCCCCTGTATTCCAGCTTCTGCAATCCGCTTATCAATATTGGATATGCTTCTTTGTTTCCTATATATCCTATTATACCACACATTTAAAATCAATATTTAGGTTTTTTGTCTATTTTATTATGAACTTGTTTTTTTCCCAGGGTAGTTTCTGTAGTTTTTTTCATGCACCTGATGACTTCATCTCCTAAAATTTCTTTAGTTTGCATATGAGCATGTATTGTTTTAATTGTATCGTTTTGTTCAAATTCTCCGCATACCTGGGAAAAATCAAGCTCACGGGCGCCATCTGCACCGTCAACCCCGAAACCGGTCATTTTTGTTAATGAAAATTCTTTTTTAGCATCCTGGTATAACATTCTGTCAATTTCCAATACACTCTCTTTCCATTTTTCAACTATATATATAACATCCGGTGCCGTGAATTCCTGGATACTCTTCCCGTAAAAAGCAGAAAAAAGGTTGGCAGCCCATGTCCATTCATAAGTGTAATAGTTTTTATGAAGAGCAGACAAAGCTGCATTTACTTCTTCAAGCGTTGTTGTTTCTCCTTTCTCGATCGACTTCAATAATTTTTCAAGGGCCTCAAAGGGGCATATCAGCCCTGACAAGTCAACCCAATATCCTATCCCTGTAAAGGTATCTGGGTTCAGGGTTTCCCTGATTTGTAAATCAGAGGTATATTCTCTCCCCTGAAGCCGGGTAATCAATGAGTTGCCTAAAAATTTCCAGATCGCCATTTCATAAAGTCTGATACCACGGTCTAATGCCTGTTTTTCAATTTTCATCTTGTTGTAGCTGTAAACACTGGCAAATTCGCCCGATGATCTGCATATATCTTTAAGCTTTGCTCTGCCATTTATCATTTTTTGTACTGTATATGGACTAAGAAGGTTATAATTTATCAGATCAAGCAGGTTGGTATCCTTCCTGTTATCGCGACGCGACCATTTTTGAATGTCCCGTATAGTGCCTATGCTTTTAAGATTTATTCCGGGAACAAGGAAACTTTCATCTTTGCTCTCTATTAAATAGGAGAAAGGAAAATCTGATGTGTCGCAATGCTTGTAATGGCGTCCCATCACTAATGTAAAAGCGCCAATATGTGAAGGCCACAGCAGATAGGAATCGCTGGTGGTTTTTGAACCACGTTCCATAATTCCCTGATGGATAGGGCCTAATTTGTAAAGATGATTGCTTTGATTGGAACCACTTCCTGCATTCATGAATGAAAACATTCCGGCAATAAGCAGAGTGGATTTGTGATGCGATACAGTGTAGGGCCCTGCAAAGATAGAACAGGTTTCGCCGTGAAAACCCTGACAATTGGCAAAAAAGAGGGAATTAATGGCAGAGTAATGTTTGTCAAGAATACAACCCTGTCCTACAAAACATCTGGAAATAAGCGTAGCATCTGTAATTCTTGAACCTGAGCAAACAATAAAATCTTCCATAATTACACCTTCACCAACAATGACAGGCGCTTCAAAGGTACTGTTGATACTGCCGTTTTTTAGTTTTTTAGTTCCGTCTATATTTGTGGCAGGACCGATTTTTACATTTAAAATGGTATTGCAATTTAATATAACAGAATAGGAACCAATTATGCCTGTTGAACTTTTAATATCAGATGTATAATCAGTTACCATATTTTTCAGAGCTGATATCAATTCCGGACGGTGTCGGTAAAGCGCCAGTATATAAGCAACATGTGATGAAAGATAATCGTAGATGGGAATGGCCCGCCCCCCGCTTTCGTTAATTGTTTCTACTTCCGTTCCGTTTCCAAATGTTGATTCTCCGTCAACTGCAATAGTTGTAACATTATGTATAATCACCCCCTCGCCAATATTATAGTTGGCAATATAACTTCTGACATTGTGGATGAGAGCATTCCGTCCTACTTCGCAGTTGTGCAGCCAGGCGTTGTAAATGCCGGTATGAAAACTAATCCCCCTATCAGTTTTACAAAATTGTGAAAACTGTTGAG
>CAZIOB010000119.1:0-8867 GCA_964540755.1 uncultured Prolixibacteraceae bacterium
AAAAATAAAACTTACTCCTTCCGGTTAAGTATATACTTTTATGTAAATTTGGGTAAAGCGGGAAAAAAATAAATTATAAATAATGGATAGAATAGTAATTGAGGTAGATGACAGGCTAGCCAAGGCATGGAGAGGGGTATCTGATAAAAAAAGAAAAAAAATTGGTAATAAAGTAAATCTTTCTCTTGCCAAAGAATTAATGAAACCTCCCAAGGGAAAGAAAGATGCAACTATTCAGGACTATCTTAATTTTTAAAATGATTTAAGAAAGGAAATGTTAGCAAAAGGGCTTAGCTAGAAAGAATTAGATGAAATTTTAAACGATGCCTAAACCATATTTTGTTTCTGATACAAATTGTTTTATAAGTGCCAATTTAATAGAAGACTCAATTAATGCTTATGCTTTTGACAGAGCATAGTAGCAACTATTTTTTTAAATTTGCTGCGGAATTGCTGATGTTATTTAAATTAATTTCCTTACTAATGCAATCAAGATTATTTTTATTAGTCACCGCACTTATATTTCATATTAATGTGGTTGGCAAGACCTTCAAAGTATATTCTCCGAATAGAAATGATTATATTGAAATTAAGTATAGTCAAAATGATATCAATGTAAATATATTTAAGACAGATGTAAAAGTTGCAGGAAGTATCAAACCCGGTCTGGTTATTGATGATCTGCCTTTTAATCGATTTAAAATTGTTGGGAAGAAAAAATTCAGATTTTCTGAAACATGGAATCCTGTCTGGGGAAAGCAATCAGAGATAATAAATCAATATAATGAGATAATTATCAGGGTCAGGGATTTTAAGAATATGAATCGGGAAATGAATATTATATTCAGGGTATATGATAACGGAGTGGCTTTACGTTATGAAATTCCTGAACAAGAATCAATTAATAGCTTTATTATAAATAATGATTTGACAAGTTTTGAGGTAGAGGGAAACAGTTCCTTTTGGTGTCCCAATGGAGAGAATCCTAACATTGGCCCAGTTAATGTCCTTGAGGCAGCTGAAAAATTTCAGGGCCGTAATAATTTTCAAACACCTATGGTATTCGATATGGGTGAGTCGTGTTATTTAGCTGTTCATGAGGCTGCCACATTTGATTTTAGTTATTCTCTGCTCAGGCCTGCCGGAAGAAACAGATTTCAGTTTGAAATGGAATCTTCAAAAGGAAAAACACCGGCAAAAACTTCCTGGCGGGTATTTATGACAGGTGACAGAGTTGGTGATCTGCTTGAATCAAATCTATTATATAATCTTAATCCACCATGTGCGATACAGGATCCCTCATGGATAAAGCCTGGTGTCTCACTTTGGGATTGGCGGACACATGGTGCGAAGGCCGGAAGTTTTACTTATGATATTAATCAGGAATCTTATTTAAGATTTATTGATTTTGCGGGACGACACAGGATTGATTACGTGCTTTTTGATGCCGGGTGGTATAGTGCCAAAGGGCCAACCTTTTCAAGAGATGGCATGGATATGCCTGAATTGATAAGGTATGCTGAAAGAAAAGGTGTAGGGATACTATTATATATCGACAGAAGGCGTAATGCATGGGGTAGCGATAATGAGAAGGCTGTGAATGACTGGAATTTGGAAGATGTATTAAAAACATGGAGTAAATGGGGTGTTAAAGGTATTAAATATGGATTCCTGAGAAGAGAATGTAGTGGGCGACAGGAACTTGTAAAGAAAACCAGGGAGATAGTCGAACTATGCGCCGGATATAAAATGTTGATAGACTTTCATGACCAGCCCGTTCCTCCAAGTGGTGATTCACGCACATGGCCAAATCTTATTACACGGGAATACTGTCATGCCCAGTCAGACGCACTTAAAGCATTTAAGCCGGAAACATTTATAACTGCAGTTACTGTGAACGGAATATCTGGTTCGCTGGATATGAATAACGGTTATTTTGAGTTAAATTCCTTGATGGGGCGTAAAAAAATTGGTGAACCAATTTTGTCAACCGTAGTTTCTGAAGTAGCACGGCCATTTATTGTATTCAGCGGCCTGATTATTATACCTGATCATCCCGATGCTTACATGGCAAAAAATGATCTTTTTGAATTCGTGAAAAATATTGAAGGGAGCTGGGATGAAACGATAGTACTTAACGCGGAAATAGGAAAATATATAACCGTAGCGAGACGAAAAGGGGATACCTGGATGATGGGCGCCGCAACAAATGAAGAAGCAAGGGAATTAAATATTGATCTTGATTTTTTGGACAATGGGAATTATGAGTTTACTATTTTTTCTGATGGCCAGGAGGCTTCAGCATTCGGAAACAAAGAAGATTATCAGGTACATAAAAAATATATTTCCAGTGACGAAAAATATACTTACAGTATGGCCCCTGGAGGAGGACATTGTGTTATAATAAGGAAAATTACGAATTAAGAAATTATACTTATGATGGACATTAAACGACATACAATTGCAATTTATATCCTTTTGTCATTTGGAGCTTGTCAGCAAAGTATCAATGAAAAAGCAGGGAATTTAAAACCGAATATACTTTTTATCCTTGCTGATGATTTGGGTTATCATGACTTAAGCTGTATGGGAAGCCATTATTATGAAACCCCTAACGTTGACAGGATTGCGAATGAAGGTATGATATTTACCAATGGATATGCTGCCTGTCAGGTTTGTAGTCCGTCAAGAGCCAGTATAATGACCGGTAAATTTCCGGCAAGGCACGGCATTACATGCCATATAGGAGCTCCTAGCGGGGAAGATTGGAGAAGCAGGGGAAGGAACAATAAACTATTGCCAGCTGATTATCTTCATAATCTTCCTCATGAATTTATTACATTACCTGAAGCGTTGAAGGAAACAGGTTATAAAACTTTTTTCGCAGGGAAATGGCACTTGGGCAGTAAAGGATCGTGGCCGGAAGATCACGGGTTTGATATAAATAAGGGAGGCTGGGATACAGGGGGTCCGCAAGGTGGCTATTTTGCACCGTGGAAAAATCCCAACCTGAAAAGCGGTCCTGATGGTGAAAATCTTTCGATCAGGCTGGCAAATGAGACAGCTAATTTTATTAAAGAAAATAAAGATACTTCATTTTTTGCATATCTCTCATTTTATGCAGTACACAGTCCTATTCAGACTACGAGGAAAAAATGGGCTAAATACCGTCAAAAGGCCTGGGAAGCGGGAATAGCAGAATCAGGGTTTAAAATGGGGCGCTTTTTACCTGTCAGGCAGGTACAGGATAATCCTGTTTACGCCGGTTTGGTTGAAACTATGGATGATGCTGTCGGTATAGTTTTAAATACTCTGGATGAATTGGGGCTGGATAAAAATACAATTGTCATATTTACCTCTGATAATGGAGGAGTTGCCGCAGGCGATGCTTTTTCCACATCAAACTTACCGTTGCGGGCTGGCAAAGGCTATCAGTTCGAGGGAGGCATAAGGGAACCCTATTTCATTAAAATACCATGGATGGAAGGTGGCAGGGAATGCAGCACACCTGTTACAGGAACTGATTTTTATCCCACTCTGTTGGAACTGGTTGGTGCAAAATTAAAACCTGAAGAACATATCGACGGAATAAGTCTGGTTCCTTTATTAAAAGGGAAATCTGTCGAGGAACGCCCTCTGTACTGGCATTTTCCACATTATGGCAACCAGGGAGGTGAGCCATCCTCAATTATCCGGCAGGGGGAATGGAAACTCATACATTATTACGAAGATGGCAGGGAAGAACTTTATAATCTGCAAAAAGATATGGAAGAAACCACAAATGTTGCTGAAAGAAATCCGGAGTTGACGAAACAACTGAGTGAACAACTTTTCACTTTTCTTATGGAAATGGGGGCCCTTTTCCCTGAGAGGGATCCTGAATATCGTGAAGAACTGGAAAAAAAATATCTTAAACAGGTAGAGAATGAACTATTGCCGCAACTGGAAAAACAACGTCTCAATTTTCTATCGGAAGATTTTGATCCGAAAAATAACTGGTGGGGAAGTCAAAGGAACGAGTGATAATGAAAAAGCTGCTTCTTCCCCTTGCCTGGCTCGTGAGGACAGAAGATACCTCCAAACACCGGCAGTGGTTGCGTGAGATGGCAGAAGACATGGATCAGGAACCCGGCGGTGCTGTCCGGGATGAGATCAGGAAAGGTTCATGGGCAGGTCCTCCAAAATCAAATGAGGAATACGGAACAGCTGAGGCTACTCTTATGCAGACAGAAGATGATGAGGTTGCAGATCTTTTATATATCGATAATTTTGCTTTACCGGGAATCCATGAAGCTGCTATGGCTACGGGTGACAGTTATTATAGGGAGGCGGAGGATAAATGTTCTGAGTTTATATGCCGAGCACAGATCAGGAGTGAAGAGCATCCCGAACTGGATGGAGGATGGTTCCGTGCTTTTGATCTGAAAAGATGGGATTACCGGGCGTTAAATACAGATATGGGATGGGGTGCCTGGTGCATTGAAACAGGCTGGTGGCAGAGCTGGATCACTGCTGTACTTGCCCTACGCCAACTGGAAAAATCAGTTTGGAAATTGTATCATTGGGTGTTATAAGTCCTGAAATAAAAATATTTGAATCAAGAACTAAATTCATTATTCAAATTTGTGTTTATTTTTATTCCACCAGGCTTGATTGATTTCTTCTGCAAGTTTATTTGCATCCTCTTGCGTTGCCTTGCTTAATGCATTTATTTCTCTAAATTTTACATAATCAATAAAATTTTGAATCTCAGTAATATCCAATGCTTTTTTTGAAAATGTCAGTTTTATTTCATTATTTATACTTTCTATTCTCATTTTTCTGTTTATTTTATGCAAATTTTTAAAAAAAATAATTGAATGGAATTTCACCAGATATCCGGTTCCTTCATTTCCGTTACATACATTACAGTCCTATTAATATTTCTATTTACGTAATTCAATATTTTTACTGACAATGGTATAAAATGTGCGATTTCCGGGGCTTGTCTGATTGTCAGATTTTTCCTATGCGGATAAACCGGTTTTATAAAAGAGATGGTTTCAAGTCCAGAATTCTTTTTAATTCGGAAACCATATACAGGGGTAATGAAAGCAAGGTCCATGACAGCTCCGCATTTTTATTTGATATGTTTATGCCGGTTTTAAAATTTCCAATAGTTGGCTTATCCATATTGAAACGGATACCGGTTTTTAATATCTTTTCAAATAAATATACCTGCATCGATTTGAGAGTCCCCGTCTTTCCGGCCTTCACCTTAATAGGATAAATCTGGTTCTTATGTTGAAAAATGAAGTCGATTTCGGCATTGGAACTTTTTTCTTCCCTTGACCAGTAATATAGTTGCGGGTCTAACCCTGGTTTGTTCTGAGCCAGCAATTCCTGTCCTGTAAATTGTTCTGCAAGCATTCCTTCATTATCAGTAGCCAGGTTTTCCAGATCGGTCAGATCTATTTGGTTAAAATGGTTCACAAAGCCTATGTCCATAAATATTGTTTTATATACATCATCCCGGAAGTGGGTAGCAAGAGGTACTTTTTGCGCATTTGTATGTTTTACGGTATGGATAATTCTGCTTAATTCAAGTTTTCTAATGGATTCTTTTAAAAAATTAGATCGGGTATCTCTGTCAATGTTACTGTATTTAATTTTTCGTCCCGGATTTTGGCCGCAATATTTTAATACAGTTTGCAGATATTCTTGTTGCTTACGGGTACCGTATTTTGCAAAATCGTATTGAATGGAAGTCAGGATATTGTGGTGTATTCGTTGAATTTCGGTCAGTTTGTTTTCTTCTGCATAAGACTTCACTGCTGCCGGCATGCCCCCGATGAAAAAATAAAGGCGGAGGAGCTGAGATATTTGGTTATGAATTATTTCGCTAAATGGTTTTGAAAAATCAAATGAATTAATATAGGAAATGAGCTTATCCTGTTTTATCGCCAATAAAAACTCTTTAAACGTCAGGGGATACATATAGATAAATTCCACACGGCCAACAGGCGTTGGTAAATTCATTTCATTTAAAGTGTGGTCAAGCAATGATCCCGCACAAATCACATGAAGTTCAGGGAGTTTTTCTTTAAAATACCTTAGCGACTGTATAGCTTCGGGACAACTTTGTATTTCATCAATAAAGAAGAGAGAATTGCCATAGCTAATCTCTGCATTTAAAAGAACAGATAATTCAGTCAGTATTCGGTTTACATCATTATCAAAAAAAAGTTTCTTTAGTTCAGGTTTTTCTTCTAAGTTAATACTCAGAAAATTTTTAAATTCATTTCTTGCAAATTCCTCAATGACATATGTTTTACCAACCTGTCTTGCTCCTCTTAGAATCAAAGGATTCCTGTCATTTCTGTTTTTCCATTCTTTCAGGTATTGTATAATATCTCTTTTCATGTTAAACTACAATAGTGTTATTACATTAAATCTGCTAAAATACAATTGTGTTTTCACATATAATATGCTAAAATACAATAGTGTTTCCATATAATCAAATTTTTTTGTAATTATTTAGCTGGTTTTATTCTGTTATAAAATTGTATCCCTCAAAAGTATTGGATAATTCTGTAAAGATACACCGGTTATTCTTTCTTGCCGCGGAAATAAAGCCCTCAATCCTGGCATATATTTCAGCTCCTTTGAAAGTGCGGAAACTATTTGATATTTTCTGTTTGATCGCTGAACTTAGTTAAAATGAAGCTCCCTAATTGAAGACTACATAAAATAACTATGAAAGAAAAAATAAAACATACTCCTTCCGGTTAAGTATATACTTTTTTGTAAATTTGGGCAAAGTAGAAAAAATATAAATTATAAATAATGGATAGAATAGTAATTGAGGTAGATGACAGGTTAGCTAAGGCATGGAGACGTGTATCTGATAAAAAAAGAAAAGAAATCGGCAATAAAGTAAATCTTTCTCTTGCCAAAGAATTAATGAAACCTCGCAAGGGAAAAAAAGATACAACTAATCGGGACTATCTTAATTTTTTAAATGATTTAAGAACGGAAATGTTAGCAAAAGGGCTTAGCCAGAAAGAATTAGATGAAATCCTAAACGATGCCTAAACCATATTTTGTTTTTGATACAAATTGTTTTATAAGTGCCAATTTAATAGTAGACTCAATTAATGCTCATGCTTTTGACAGAGCTTTAGTAATTGGGCAAATTGCTCTTTCTAATGAGGTATTAAATGAATATATTGAAGTGTTATATCGAAAAAAGTTGGATAAATATTTGAATGAATCTCAACGATCTAATGCAATTAAGCAAATTAAAAATAATGCAATTATTTTCAATCCAACTGAAAGTATAAAGGTCTGCCGCGACAAAAAAGATAATAAGTTCCTGGAGTTGGCTCTGGCATGCAAAGCGCATTGTTTAATTTCAGGTGATGTTGATTTATTAATCCTGCATCCATTTAGAAGTATTTCAATTTTAAACCCGTTTAACTTTCTGAAAAGTTTTTAAAAAAGATCGTCTTTCTTATTGTTAGACCTGCGGAAATAATATTTTAACTGGAGAATTTTGTACATTGCAGCCTCCTGATCATTCTTTCAGGCAAAGGATTAAAAAATATTAATATAATAAAGCTTATATGAAACCAGCAAACCGCGTGCTAAGATGGTCGTTGATAGTCTCCCTCGGGGGATTTCTGTTCGGATTTGACACTGCAGTTATATCGGGAGTTGAACAGTCCATCCAACAGCTGTTCAGTCTCAATTCTTTCTGGCATGGATTTACTATCTCCTCTGCCCTGATAGGGACGGTAATAGGGGCATTGAATGCCGGAAAGCCGGCTGATAAGTATGGGCGGAGATATGTACTTTTTTATATTGCTGCCTTATATACTGTCTCGGCTATCGGGAGTGCCATGGCTACTTCACTGTGGATGTTCATTATTTTTCGTTTTATCGGGGGACTCGCGGTCGGGGCTTCTTCCGTGGCGGGACCCATGTATATTTCGGAGATCTCGCCTGCAAAGATCCGGGGACGCATGACAGCCCTTTTTCAGTTCAATGTTATTTCGGGTATTTTAATAGCTTATATTTCAAATTATTTGTTACGTGAGACAGGCAGTGATCCATGGAGGTGGATGCTGGGAGTTGAAGGGATTCCGGCAGCGGCATTTTTCTTTTTACTTTTTCTGATTCCGCGGAGTCCGAGGTTTTTAGTGAAGATCAATAATATTGACGAAGCCCGCATAGTGCTTTCATTGGTGGAGGGAAATAATATTGAAGCAGAGATAGAGGATATCCATGAGAGCCTGATGAAGGGGAAAACCGCCAGTCAGAAGCTGTTTTCGAAACATTACTTTAAACCGATCTCCATTGCTTTTTTAGTTGCCATGTTCAACCAGTTTTCCGGGATAAATGCTATTCTTTATTATGCCCCGAGAATCTTTGAACTTACTGGTTTGTCACTGGCTGATTCGATGTTCCAGCCGGTGATGATTGGTATCACAAATGGCATCTTCACTGTTGTGGGAATGATTGTCATTGACAGGATTGGAAGAAAGAAATTGCTGATAGCCGGTTCTGTGGGGATGGCTGTTTGTCTTGGACTCATATCAAGAGTGATGTACCTGCAGGATTTTTCAGGTTATGGTGTATTGGTATATCTGTTGATATATATCGTTTTTTTTGCGTTTTCGACCGGGGCGGTTATCTGGGTTCTTATAGCGGAGGTGTTCCCTACAAGCATCCGGGGTAAAGGACAGGCACTTGGGAGTTTTACCCATTGGTTTTTTGCTGCTTTGATAACGTTTTTGTTTCCGTCATTCAGCGGTAGTCCACAGGGCAGTTCTGTCTCGTTTGCATTTTTTTCGGTAATGATGGTCCTGCAGGCAGTGGTTGTATGG
>CAZIOB010000120.1:0-17071 GCA_964540755.1 uncultured Prolixibacteraceae bacterium
CATACTATTAAAATTGTTAATTTTCAAAGGTATAGTATGGAACTCGCATGTATTTTAATCATTCTCTTGGGTGTAAATATTTTAGATGCTCGTTTCATATGATTATAATTATTTTTTTCAATGGTATCATATGTAACTCGCATAAGTTTTAATTATACTCCTTGATGATTTTACAATCATGCTCGTTTCATTTTTTCACTATTATAACAAATATAACTTATTTGTTTAGTTCTTATTGTTTTATTGATGTAAATAATTTAATGGATCTCACCTTCAAACGATAATTACCGTGTAAAATTAAAAAAGATTTGCGTTATTGTAAAATATTTAATATCTAATTATCTATAGTGAAATAGTTATGAACAGCTGTAATATATCTTTATTTTAGATTTTCAGGTAATATGCAATATCTTATTTCAGTAACCGTTTTACCCGGTGTAAATGTTTATTACAGGTATTTCAGATACCCTCTTTTTTCAGAAAAATTAATAATTATTGTCTTGTGATGAGATTTTTATTCCTGCTTCTGTTTTTTTTTCCGGTGATTTCATTATATGATTTCCTGCAAAAATTGCCGGTAATGGAAGAACAGCCAACTATACTGACAGCAGCCGGGACTGAAAATCTTTCTTCCAAAGCTTATGAATGGAAGAATGAATCAGTTCTTGCTGCCGGGAAGTGGTATAAGGTCAGCGTTGCCGGCAAAGGCATTTATAAAATTCCATACTCTGAACTAAGAGGGTGGGGTATCGCCGATCCTTCCAGGGTCAATGTGCACGGAGCAGGGGGGATGATCCTTAGCGAACAGGTCGGGGAGGCAGAGTACGATGATTTGCCCTCTGTAGCTGCATGGCATGGCAGGAACAACGGAGATGACTGTCTCTTTTTTTATGCTCCGGGTCTGGAAGAGTGGCGAACTGTTCCTGATGAAGGATTATTTGAGCATAGTTTAAATCCTTATTCAACCAAAGGTTATTTTTTTATTACGGAGCATTCGGAGCCGGCTGCAGTGGTCGAAGCTTTTGCGGAAATTCCACAGGAAGCAACTAATTTTATTTCATCATACGATGCCTATGATCTATATGAGCAGGAAAAATTCAATTTAATCCGGTCAGGTAAGCAGTGGTTCTCTGACAAGTTTATTAATGGCACTACAAAAAATTACAGTTTTTCACTGGAAGATATATCCCCCTCAGAAGATATCACGGTCAGGATAAAAGCGGCTGCCCGCTCTTCGGGTTCTTCCGAAATGCTGATATTTGTGAATCAGTCCGGCGCAGGCAATATCACTTTTGAACCGGTAAATACATCAGATATAACCTCTTTATATGCTGATGAAGGTGAGTCAGTGTTCACACTGAAAGATGTTTCCGGCGACCTGAACCTTACCGTGAAATATTATGGCAGCTCTGCAAATGCACAGGCCTGGCTTGATTTTATAGAGATCAATTACCGCCGCAACCTGAAACTTTATAATAATGAACCTCTTTTTTTCCGGGATATTGCTTCGGCAGGGGAGGGTAATATACTGGAGTTTTCAATTGAGAACAGCTCTCCCGGCCTGAAAGTGTGGGATGTAACAAACCTTTTCGATGTCAGGGAGGTGCCTCTGGAAACTGATGGCAACATCAAAAAAGGTAAACGTCCTGCTTCTCAATTAAAAGAGTATGTCGCATTTGACAGTGATGGTAATTTCCCGGTCCCTGTTTTTGAGGGGGAGGTGGAGAATCAGAATCTGCATGGAATGAGTACGCCGGAATTTTTAATTATTTCCCACCCCGACTTTCTTGGTGTGGCTGGTGATCTTGCTGATTTTCACCGCAGTCATGACGAAATGGATGTTGAAGTGGTTCCGGCTGACCTTATTTATAACGAGTTTAGTTCCGGAAGAAAGGATGCCACCGGGATCCGGAATTTTATAAAAATGTTATATGACAGGGGTACCGGACTAAAATATGTGTTGCTGTTTGGTGACGGTAGTTATGACAATAAGAATATCAACTCCGGAAGTGGGGGCTTATTGCCTGCTTATCAGTCAGATAACTCATTGAATCCTGTAGCTTCATTCGTTACTGATGACTATTTTGTTATTCTTGATGAGGGTGAAACAGTCTATGACGGGACCGTGGATCTCGGGATAGGCCGTATTCCTGCTTCCACTATCTATCAGGCAGAGGTTGTATTGAATAAAATAATAAATTATCACTCAGATGATGCTCTCGGATCATGGAGAAATAAGGTTTGCTTCATTGCTGATGATGAAGATGGGGGTATGCATATGAATGATTCGGAAAAACTGGCCGGCATATTAAATGAAAATCATGGTGAATTTGTAACTGAAAAAATTTATTTTGATGCTTTTCAGCAGGTTACAGGTCCCGGAGGGGAAAGTTATCCTGATGTTACAGAGGCCATTAACAGTAAGGTAAGAGAAGGGGTACTGGTACTTAATTATGTGGGGCATGCCAATGAACGTTTCCTGGCAGATGAAAAGGTATTGGATATCAGTCATATCAATTCCTGGTCAAATGATAATAAATTGCCGGTATTCGTCACTGCAACATGTGGGTTCAGCCGGTTTGACACAGATGAAACTTCCGCCGGGGAATATGTCCTGTTCAATCCGAATGGAGGAGGCATAGGATTATTTTCAACCACGCGGCTTGTTTATGCATATTCTAATTTTTTGTTAAGCCGGAGTCTCTACAGCTTTATTTTTGAAAAGGACGGGAACGGGGAACATTACCGTATGGGTGATATCATGAGACTGGCAAAGAATAATACCCTTAACACTCTTAATAAAAGGAATTTTATGCTTCTGGCAGACCCGGCTCTTAAATTGTCTTATCCGGAATATAAAGTGGTGACGACCTCTGTTAACGGGGAGGAGGTATCAGGGCAGCCGGATACTCTTGGGGCTTTGCAATATGTTACTGTCTCAGGGTATATTGCCGGCATATCGGGAGAAAAAGCCACCGGTTTTTCAGGGGAAATCATTCCTGTTGTTTATGACAAGGCAGTGACAATAAAAACTCTGGGTAATGCAGGTGAAATGCCGGTAGATTTTACAGTACAGGAAAACGTTATTTATAAAGGCCGTGTAAATGTGAGTAACGGCGAATTCACTTTTAATTTTGTAATACCTAAGGATATTTCCTATAATCCCGGTGAGGGGAAAATCGTTTATTATGCTGATAACGGGGAGATTGATGCCCATGGGATTTACGATAATTTTATCATTGGAGGTACAGGCTCTCAAATTGCTGATAATGAAGGTCCTGAAATAGAATTATATCTGAACACCACTGAATTCGTATCAGGAGATAAAGTTGATAAAAATTGCAATCTGCTGGCTTTCCTTTACGACGAAAACGGCATAAACACTGTTGGTTCGGGAATCGGCCATGATATAACAGCAATTATTGATAACGACTACTCGAAGTCTATAATATTAAATGAATATTATCAAAGTGACAAGAATGATTTCAGGAGCGGTACCGTAACATTTCCACTGAAAGATCTCTCTCCGGGGAAGCACAATCTCAGTCTAAAAGCCTGGGATGTGGCAAATAACTCTTCAGAAACAGAGATTGAGTTTGAGGTTTCCGGCAAGTTTTATATTTCAGAGGTCAGCAACCATCCAAATCCTGTTTATGACCATACCTTTATCATCTTCAGCCATAATCAGCCTGATGCTTCTCTTGATGTAATTTTTGAGATTTTTGACCTGAACGGGAGGAGGGTGGACTATTTTTCATCTGTTGTGGGATCTGACGGAGTGTTAAGCAACCGGATAAGATGGGATTTAAACAGAACAGATTTTGATATTCGTAACGGTACTTATCTGTATAGGATTACAGCAAAAAATAGTGATGGAATCATTACTTCAGCTTCAAATAAAATGGTTGTGGCACGTTAAATTTTTGTTTTAAATGTACTTTTTAATAAAAACAACCGTTTTCTATTTTTAGTTCAGTGGTTCAAACACAATTTATATATTTGCAATTCTCAATTATAGTAGGATTATGATTAAGTTATTACGGTTAATTTTTGTTTTTACTTTCGTTTTTTCTTTTATCCGGAGTGTTCATGGCCAGGCTACCACCTCCGGAGCCAACACTATTACAACCGCCGTTCCTTTTCTTTCCATAACACCTGATTCAAGAGCAGGCGGAATGGGAGATGCAGCTGTCGGGTCAACCCCCGACCTTAGTTCGCAGCACTGGAATCCTGCCAAGTATGCATTCATGGAGAGCGATATTGGTGTAAGCATGTCTTATTCGCCATGGCTTCGTGCTCTGGTTTCTGATATTAACCTTGCATACCTTGTGGGATATAAAAAAATAGATGATATGCAGACTGTCAGCAGTTCATTGCGTTATTTTTCACTGGGTGACATTATTTTTACAAGTGAGTATGGTACTTTTGAAGGACAAAAAAGTCCGAATGAATTTGCCCTTGACATCGGATATGTCCGTAAACTTTCAGATATTTTCTCCGGCTCTGTTGCAGTGCGTTATATACGTTCCGACCTGACAGGGGGGCAACTGGTAAACGGAGTAGAGACAAAAGCAGGCAACACATACGCTGCTGATGTTGCATTTTACTTATATAAAGAATTCAGGGCAAACAGACAGGATAATATTTTTTCTGCCGGCATTAATATTCAGAATATAGGAGCAAAGATGTCTTACACCGACGGGGAAGTAAAGGATTTTATCCCGACAATGTTAAAACTGGGTGTCGCATACACGACAGAGGTGGACCAGTATAACTCATTTTCCTTTTCGATTGAGGCTGATAAACTTTTAGTGCCAACCCCCCCAAAAGACACTGTTTTCTATGAAGAGGGGGCTGTGATCTATCCCGGAGGCGTTTATTCCAATAAATCAGTAATTGCCGGTATTTTTTCCTCATTTTCTGATGCACCGGGAGGATTACAGGAGGAATTGCAGGAAGTAAATCTTTCAGCAGGTATTGAATACTGGTACAATAAACAATTCGCTCTCCGGGCAGGGTATTTCTGGGAGCACGAGAATAAGGGAAACAGGAAATTCCTTACCGCCGGAGCCGGTTTCAGAATGAATGTATTCGCCCTTGATTTTTCTTACCTGTTGCCTACACAGCAGAATCATCCGCTTGCAAACACTCTCAGGTTTACGCTCTCTTTTGATGTAGAGGCATTTGATAATCAACGATGACATGAATTTAAGAATCGGATACGGGTATGATGCACACCGTCTTGCCAAGGGAGAAAAATTATGGTTAGGCGGCATTTTAATCCCCCATAAAACCGGCACTGTAGCCCATTCCGACGGAGATGTACTGATACATGCTGTCTGCGATGCCCTCCTTGGTGCAGTCAGCAAAGGCGATATAGGCACATACTTCCCTGACAACTCCGACAAATATAAAAATATTGACAGTAAGATATTGCTTAAAGAGACTTACAGGCTGGTTAAGGAGGAGGGATTCGAAATAGTCAATATTGATACTACCTTAATTATTCAACAACCTAAGATGAAGCCATATATCAGTCGTATGGAAGAAAAATTGGCAAAGGTTCTTGAAATAGAGGCAGGCCGTATTTCAGTGAAAGCGACTACAACCGAGAATTTAGGGTTTGAAGGCCGGGAGGAGGGAATTTCAGCCCACGCTGTTGTTCTTCTTATGCAAGTTCCATCTGATACTTCTGAAAATAATTAATTTTAATAATATGAAACGAAAAATTTTACTTGCATTAACTGTAACGGCAGAAATATTCCTGTCAGGTTGCGGATATAACAAAATGGTTGACATGGAGGAACAGGTTGCTTCTCAATGGTCACAGGTAGAGAATGTTTATCAGCGCCGTGCTGATCTGATACCGAATCTTGTAAATACCGTTAAAGGTTATGCTTCCCATGAGCAGGAAACATTAACAAGTGTAATTGAAGCAAGGGCAAAAGCTACATCTGTAAATGTAAACCCTGATAATTTATCTGCGCAGTCATTAGAACAGTTCAACCAGGCACAGGAAGGTTTGTCTTCAGCGCTGAACCGTCTTATGGTAGTTGTGGAAAGGTATCCTGATCTGAAAGCCAACCAGAATTTCTTAGACCTTCAGGCGCAACTGGAGGGGACTGAAAACCGTATTGCCGTTGAACGCCGTAAATTCAATGAAGTTACACAGGTTTATAATGCCTACATACGAAAATTTCCGCAGTTGATCTATGCCGGCTGGTTTGGTTTTGAAAAAAAGGATTATTTTGAAGCACAGCAGGGAGCCGGACAGGCACCGGAGGTACAATTTTAATAGATATATATGTATGAAACGAGCATGGTTGCAGAATCATTAAGAAGTATGATTAAAACATATGCAAGTTAAATATGATGCCTTTGAAAATTATTAATTATAAACAGATGAATATCCGGAATTATTTCTCATCTGAGGAAAAACTAAAAATCGTGGATGCCATACGAACGGCAGAAATGAATACCTCGGGAGAGATCCGGGTTCATATAGAAAAGCATTGTACGTCAGATGTGCTTGACAGGGCAGCATATATTTTTGGCAAATTAAAGATGCATAAGACAGAGCTCCGGAACGGTGTATTGTTTTATCTTGCTATTGATGACCATAAATTTGCCATACTTGGCGATGCGGGTATCAACCGGAAGGTGCCGGTGAATTTTTGGGATGATATAAAAGAGGATATGGCAGAAGATTTCCGGGATAAGAATTTTGCTGAAGGGCTTTCAAAAGGCATACTGGCTGCAGGAGAACAATTGAAGAAACATTTTCCCTATCATGCAGATGATGTTAATGAATTGTCAGATGAAATATCCTTTGGAGAAAAATGATCAGTATCATGAAGAAAATGATTTTTATTCTGTTCGCTATATTTGTATATGTTAATGTTTATGCCCAAATACCAGACAGGCCTTCCCCTCCCCGGCTTGTCAATGATTTTGCCGGGATCCTTCGGCAAAATGAGGTTAGCAGCATGGAAGAAATGCTCGTACAATTTGCACGTGAAACATCTACCCAGATTGTTGTTGTCATATTGGAAGACCTTCAGGGATATGATCCCGGGGATTTTGCCTTTCGTCTGGGAGAGGACTGGGGGGTAGGACAAAAAGATAAGGATAATGGCATTGTTATACTTCTTAAGCCAAAGACAGGCAATGAGAGTGGAAGAGTTTTTATTGCCACGGGATACGGCCTGGAGGGGGTACTTCCTGATGCCGTTGTTAACGGAGCTGTTATTGACAATGAGATGATACCACATTTCAGGGAAGGGGATTATTATACGGGACTGCTAAGCGGGATAAATGTTATTATGGATATTACCCGTGGTGAATATACGGCTGAATATTACCAGGAAAATTATGCACGTAATAACACAGGTTTACTGCCCGTAATCATTATGTTCTTTTTCTTTTTTGTACTGGTTCCCCTATTGCGCGGAAGACGCCGCAGATATTATTCTCCCGGCAAAAGCCTGCCTTTATGGATTGCCCTGGGAATGCTGTCGGGAAGCCATTCCCGGAGCGGGTCATTCAGTGACTTTTCTTCAGGCAGCGGGGGTTTCGGCGGATTTGGAGGCGGCAGCTTCGGGGGCGGAGGAGCCGGAGGAAGCTGGTAAGAGATCTTATGCCTTTATGTATGTGTTTTGCTGATATCAGGATCTACCAGTATCCTGCCGCAATATTCACAAACAATGATCTTTTTCCGGCTGGCAATATCTAACTGGCGCTGTGGTGGTATCTTATTAAAGCATCCCCCACAGGCATCACGCTGAATAGTAACAACAGCCAGTCCGTTACGCGCATTTCTGCGTATTCTTTTAAAAGCAGCAAGCAGTCTGGGTTCTATAAATGATTCAATATTTTCAGCTTTTGTTTTCAGTTTTTCTTCCTCTATCCTGGTTTCTTCGATAATTTCATCCAGCTCCCTTTTCTTCCGGTCGAGATCTTCCTCTCTCTCTTTTAAAAGATTTTTTGACTCAGCGTTCAGCTCTTTTTTTTCTGCCATTTCGGAACTGAACTCTTTGATCCTTTTCTCTGATAATTCAATCTCAAGATTTTGAAATTCAATTTCTTTGGAGAGAGAGTCGAATTCCCGGTTATTTCTTACATTGTTTTGTTGTTCTGTATATTTGGCGATAAGAGCCTGGGAATCTTTTATGGAGATCTTTTTGTTATTTATGATCGTTTCAAGGTTTTTTATTTCATCTTCCAGATTAACGAGCCTGGTTTTTAATCCCGCGATTTCATCTTCCAGGTCCTGCACTTCAAGCGGCAGTTCGCCCCTCAATGTTTTTATCTTGTCGATCTCGGAAACCACACTTTGCAATTCATACAAAGCATGCAGTTTTTCTTCTATCGAAATATCTTTTTCTTCCTGCCTTTGCAATTGTGTATTCATTTTATAATAATTTTTTAAATTCAACTTAACATCAAAAGTATGAAACCGGATTGGTAAACACTTCTGAAAAATGGAATGCAAATTTAGGGAATTTTTTTATAAGTAACTCAAGAAGGAGCTCTTTAGTAAATTGTTCGCTTTCAAAATGTCCTATGTCTGCAATCAGAATTTTGCCATCGGCATCAAAAAACTGGTGATATTTAAAATCGGCAGAAACAAAAACATCTGCATTTACTGCTATTGCAGAGCTCAGCAGGTCTGAACCCGATCCTCCGCATACTGCTACTTTTTGTATCGGTTTCCCTGTGAACTTAGTGTGTTTAATACAATAAGCATTAAAAGTTTTTTTCAATGATTCCAGGAACTCTTTTTCGGGTAAAGGTTCCGGCAGATTGCCTGTCAAGCCCATACCTGTTGTCTCAAGACAATTATCTAAGGCATAAATATCGAATGCCGGTTCTTCATACGGATGTGCATTTATTAAAGCCTGTAAAATTCTGTTTTCCAGCCATGAGGGAAAAATTGTCTCAAAGCGGATCTCTTTTTCAGTGTGTATCTTCCCTTTTTGTCCTTTATAAGGATTGCTTTGGTCATTGCCCCTGAATGTTCCTGCACCTTCAAGGGAGTAACCACAATAATCATAATTGCCTGTGTGACCGGCTCCGGCATTGAAGATTGCTTCCTGCACTTTTGTGGAAGCTTCGGAAGGAATGAAAGTAACAAGTTTTTTCAGCCTGTTTTTTACCGGTTGAAGTACACGACGGTTCTGAAGATTCAGTTTTTGTCCTATTTTGGTGTTTACGCCTCCCTTAATGACATCAAGATTGGTATGTGCGGCGTAAATTGCGATATCATTTTTAATGGCGCTTATGACGGCACGCTCAATATAGTTTTTCCCTGTAAGTCTTTTCAGGGGCGTAAATATCACAGGATGATGAGAAATAATTAGTCCCGCTCCCCTTCTGATGGCTTCATCAATGACCGGCTCTGTAATATCCAGGGTTACCAGGGCGGCTGAAACTTCTGTTTCCGGATTTCCGATTATTAATCCCGAATTATCGTATGATTCCTGCAGAACCGGCGGCGCCAGATTTTCAATATAACCTGTAATTTCCTTAATTTTCATTGTATGGTTCCTCCATTTCATCTTTTATGCCGGTCAGGATTTTTTTTATATTTTGTAATTTCCTTACTATCTCCCAGGCATTCATGGTTTCTTCCCTGTTATCTTTTAATTTTTGCTGTGCTCCTTTAATGGTAATTCCCCTTTCCCTGACGAGATGATTGATCAGTTTAATAGTTTCTATATCTGCACTGGTATAAGAACGTGTGCCTTTTGAGCTTTTTTGAGGGGATAGCTCGTCGAATTTTTTTTCCCAGTAACGTATTGCTGAAGAACTTACTCCGGTTATCCGGGAAACTTCCCCTATGGAGTAAAAAATTTTTTCTGTTTCAGGCTCTTTATACGGCACTATATGAATTATGATTTATAAATGATTAATTATAATTTATGAATTGCTTTTAAATAAAGTTTACAATCCGGGCTCCGGAAGTTAATCGAGTGTTTGTCCTATATTGGAAGATATGGCAATCATCCTTTCATATTCCTCTGGGGTAAGGTCCTTAAAGTAGTAATATTGAGGATTGACCGGATTGCCGTTCCTGTGGACTTCATAATGAAGGTGTGGTGCGGTTGAGCCACCTGTATTTCCGACATAACCAATTATCTCACCCCGTTTAACCTGCTGTCCCGGTTTTACATTAAAGGCATTCAGGTGGGCATACAGAGTTTCATAGCCAAATCCGTGATCAATAGTGATTACCAGCCCGTACCCCGAGCGGCTGCGCCTCGATCCCTTTATCTCGGTTACTTTCCCGTCACCTGTGGCATAGACGGGAGTTCCGGTTGGTGAAGTGAAATCCATGCCGTAGTGAAATTTACGGACTTTATATATGGGATGAAACCGGTATCCCCATCCACTTGCCGTCCTTCTGAGATCTTTATTGGAAACAGGCATTATTGCCGGGATGCTTGTCAGCATCTTTTCCTTATTCAGGGCAAGCTGCATTACTTCATCATAAGATTTAGACTGGATATATGCTTCTTTTGCCAATATGTCCAGTTTCCGGGCTGTTTCAATGACCAACCCGGAATTATTGAGGCCTTTCAGGTGTGAATACTTATTGACCCCTCCGAATCCGGCTTTCCTCACCGAAGCCGGAATAGGGTCAGCTTCAAATATAACCCTGTAAATATTGTCGTCGCGGTGTTGTAATTCGGCAAGTATCTTTTCAATTTTTTCAATGTCGTGCGTCATTAATTCATACTGGGTAAGCAATTTTTGATTTTCCATTTTCAGTATCCTTGAACGGGGGGTTTCATAATAACTGAGAAATATGACCGCCATAATGATGGACAGAGCCAGGCTGCTGGAGAAATAAGTAATTATTTTGCCGAGTTTTTCCTTGTTTGATATCCCTACACGTTCGTAACTAAGGGTGTCAGGATTGAATTTATATTTTTTTTTCGCCATAAATCAACGGCTATTTTTATTTTCTGTATAAGCAAAATTAATTAAAACCTGTAACTTTGCAAGAATTTTTTATAACCACTATATTTTCTATATTGCAAAACTATATAAATAATCTTCATAAATCTTATAAGTTTGTTTTGCTTTAATTTTTTTTAACACAACGACAAAATTAAAAGGTTAACAATGAGACGGACTTCAAACGGGATACGTAAGGCATTTCTGGATTTTTTCAGAGAGAAAGGACACAAAATCGTCAGTTCTGCGCCAATGGTTGTTAAGAATGATCCAACCCTTATGTACACAAATGCAGGAATGAATCAGTTTAAAGATATATTTCTGGGTAATGAGCCGGTTAAGTGGAGGCGCATTGCCGATACACAGAAATGTCTGCGGGTTTCCGGGAAACATAATGATCTGGAAGAAGTAGGACTGGATACTTATCATCACACCATGTTCGAAATGTTGGGCAACTGGTCTTTTGGCGACTATTTCAAGAAAGAGGCGATTGAATGGGCATGGGAATTTCTGACTCAAAAGATGGGTATCCCCGGAGAACGTTTGTATGCAACGGTTTTTGAAGGTGATAAGGATGATAATCTTGAAAAGGATACGGAGGCCGGGGAGTACTGGAAAGTCCATTTACCGGAGAACCGTATTTTAAATGGAAAAAAGAAGGATAATTTCTGGGAAATGGGAGAAACAGGGCCCTGCGGCCCATGTTCCGAGATACATGTTGATATTCGTAGTGAAGAAGAGATCAGAAGATTGCCGGGCAGGGAGCTTGTCAATAAGGACCATCCCATGGTCATTGAAATATGGAATCTTGTTTTTATCCAGTATAACAGGAGAGCAAACGGTGATCTCGAAGAGCTGCCGGAGAAGCATGTTGACACAGGTATGGGATTCGAGCGGCTTTGTATGGTTTTGCAGGGGGTTACTTCAAATTACGATACTGATATATTCCGGAATATAATCTCTGAGATCAGCAGGCTGACAGGCAAGAGATACGGGAGTAATGAAAAAGTCAGCATAGCCATGCGTGTTGTGGCAGATCACCTGAGGGCTGTATCTTTTGCAATTGCCGATGGCCAGTTGCCTTCCAATAATAAGGCAGGATATGTTATACGCCGTATCCTGAGGCGTGCCGTACGATACAGCTTTACATTCCTTGAATGCAGGGAACCTCTCATTTGCCGGCTTGTTGAAGTACTTGAAAATACAATGGGAGAGGCTTTCCCTGAACTGGAAGCTCAGCGGGGATTGATAGAAAAGGTTATTAAAGAAGAAGAAGAATCATTTTTAAAAACTCTTGCCACCGGCATTAAGCTGCTGGATGATATTATTATGCGGGCGAAAAAAGAAAATATATCAAAAGTTCCCGGAAACGAAGCTTTTATTTTATATGATACATTTGGCTTCCCTCTTGACCTGACTGCCTTAATAGCTCGTGAGAATGGTATGGGTATTGATGTAGAAGGATTCAATAAAGAGATGGAGATCCAGAAAAGCAGGTCAAGGAGCGCTGCGCGGCTTGAAACAGGCGACTGGCATGAGATAAGGAAAATCGAGGGCACAGAATTCCTTGGATACGATATGCTTGAAGCAGATATACGTATAGCGCGTTACCGTGAGGTAACACAAAAGAAAAAATCTTTTTACCAGCTGGTATTCGACCGTACTCCTTTTTATGGGGAGTCAGGCGGACAAGTGGGTGATTCCGGCTATATAGAAGGAGAAAACGGGAAAATTGATATTTTTGACACACAGAAAGAAAATAATCTTATTGTTCATTTAACAAATAAATTACCTGATAATCCCGGGGGTTATTTCCGGGCAGTTGTAAATTCTGAAAGGCGTATTGAGACAGCGAACAATCACACAGCTACGCACCTTTTGCATGCTGCTTTGCGGGAGGTTCTGGGTAAGCATGTCGAACAGAAAGGGTCACTTGTCAGCCCTGAACGTCTGAGATTCGACTTCTCGCATTTCAGCAAAATGTCAGATGAGGAGATTGAAGCAGTGGAAATGATGGTAAATGAAAAAATACGGGAAAATAGCAGATGCACGGAATACAGGGATATTCCCATGCAAAAGGCGCAGGAGATGGACGCGATGATGTTGTTCAATGAAAAGTATGGGGAATCGGTAAGGGTAATTAAGTTTGGAGATTCTGTGGAGCTGTGTGGGGGAATACATGCGGTTGCTACGGGACAAATAGGATTATTTAAAATAATTTCGGAAACAGCTATTGCTGCGGGAGTGCGCCGTATTGAGGCTATTACGGGTAAAAGTGCAGAAAAATATGTAAATGCACAGATTAAAACGCTTGAAACTATAAGGGAAACCCTTAAAGGACCAAAAGACGCCGTCGAAGCTGTATTGAATCTGCTTAGAGAAAATTATGAATTATCAAAAAGAATTGAAGCTTTTTCACGCGAACGTCAAAAAATTATTAAGGCCGGCCTGAAAGAAAAAATTACTGTTAAAAACGGGATAAATATTATTGCTGATATTGTAGAGGCTGATGATACATCAATGATAAAAGATATTGCATTTCAACTTAAACAGGAAGTGGTTAATTTGTTTTTGGCATTGGGTGCAGAAATTAATGGTAAGCCTAATCTCACAGTTATGATCTCAGAAAATCTTGTAAATGAAAAAGGACTTAATGCCGGGGAGATAGTACGGGAAGCAGGCCGTGAAATTAAAGGCGGGGGAGGAGGCCAGCCTTTTTATGCGACTGCAGGAGGCAGGGATATTTCAGGATTGAGAAGGGCCATAGATAAAGTTCTGGGTTTCCTGGATAAGTAATAATTCACTGAAAATTTTTTGTTAACCTTTTTATTAGAACACTAAATCATTCTTATAATGGATAAAATATTGATAATTGAAGATGAAAATGAGCTTAGGGAAGAGATAGCAGAGATATTGCAGTATGAAGGATATATTGTTTTTGAGGCAAAAAACGGCAGTGAGGGGATCAGGATAGCCGGAAAGGAGCATCCGGATTTGATACTTTGCGATATATTAATGCCTGACATGGATGGATATGAAGTATTGCAGAGACTGCAAACCAATGGAACTATCATAACCATTCCGTTTATTTTTATAACCGCTCTGAATGAAAGGTATAATTTCAGGTATGGCATGGAACTGGGGGCCGACGATTATCTTACAAAACCATTTGAAAGTCATGAACTCCTGAAAGCAATAAAATCACGGATAAAAAAATATTCAGATCAGGAAAAACTTCTTAAACTGAAGCTGAAACAGATAGAAAAAGATATAGAACACAGAATCAACCAGCTTTGTGAAGAGGTTGACAAAAACCAGGAATATATCAAACAGATATCAGATCAGAATGAATTGCTGGATAAAAAGTTGAAAGAGAAAAAGACCGAATTGATGAGTGACGCATTCTTTGCTCTTGAAGTAAGCAACAAGATTGAAAATTTGAAGAAATTAGTTTCGGCAAAACTGAAAAATCCGAAGCTCTCCTTTGAGCAAAGGCAATTATTGACAGACTTAAAAAGTAAAATAAATAAAGGTACTATCCTGGACAGTAACCTGACTTTCTTCCTGATGAAATTTCAGCAGGCACATCCTGAGTTTCTTGCAAGGTTGACAAGCCTGGTGCCGGGACTTACACAATATGAAGTGGGGTTTATCTCTGCTACTTATATGGGACTGACAACTAATCAAATAGCTATATTGTTAAATATATCTGACGACAGCGTGAGAAAGAGCCGTCACAGGATAAAAATGAAACTCGGATTAAGTAAAAAGGTTAATTTTTTTGATTATATACAGTCATTGGCCCCCGGTGATAGCCGGGGATCTTTTCATACATCCTGATCCGCCCGGGAATAAACAATTTCCCGTTAAAATACCTTGTCAGCCTTTGCAGATAGTATAATCTGATTAGGAAATCCCGTAAAAAAATGCCATTGTCCATAAAATGTACATAATTCAGGTATTGTTTCGATAAATATTAACAATACTTTTGGAATGGCATAAATGCATTGTTTTGTTGTATGTTCTACGAAGCGACTGTATATTGTTCTGATTCCCGTTAAACACAGTATCTTTATCACATGCATGAATGTCATAATGTTTTTTAACGCCATCACCAACCCCGTCCTGAAACGGGGTTGGCCAGGGGGTTAGATATAGTTACTTATGGTAAAAAAGATCACATATTTTATAATGTATTTTGCCAGGCTTACAAGCCCCGGGTGGTTGCTTTCATTCAAAAATTTATTTCTGTTTTTTATTATATCTCTTAATTTCAGCTCTTTAACTTGTTGTTCGCAGATGAATGCCATAGGGGAATGTTCCCTTGGGATTGTGGCAATAGTGAAGGATCGTGCTCCCCTGCGGCTCGAAACATTGTATAATATCTGTATTGACTATCGGCCGGGAGATGAGGATGAGATATATATTTCGCCTGTTGCCAGCAGTAATGCAGGACTTATGAGGGCTTACGGCACGCCCGGTTCACAGGTACGAATGACATACCTGCCAACCGATGTGCTGTCAGAAGAAAATGGTAATGGCACAATTGCAGTTTATTATGAAATGAGCGGGAATAAACGATGGCTGCAGGAATCATCAAAATTAACAGATACCGGCGAAGCTGTTTTTAATTTGGGTAGTGATGGTGCATACTACCTTTGGGTCGGGGGACTAATAAATGTTACAAAAGCAGGAGCAGGGCAATACCGGGGAAGGTTTACCCTGGAAATTGAATATCTCTGAAAAAAGTACCTTTATATGAACATTCACACAAAAATATTGACATTACTTCTGGTTACAGCGTGTCTGGCATCAAATTGTCTTATTGTTAAGGCGTATGCCCAGGCTATGGAAATAATTATAAATAAACCTTCAAACACAACAGTCCGGGTAATTAGGACGGATTTTGGACAAGGGCAGTTAGGTATTCAGGAGTATGCAGATAATCCTGGAGAGAAATTACTGCCCTTTTCTTTTTCAAATATTCCCCTTGACCGGATTGAGATTTCTGCTTCGGAAAATATAGAGTTAGGTGTAGAATTAATTACGGCCGGCCCGGATGATAAACCTGAAGCCTTATTTATTAATAACGGAACGGATAATATTAATGATGCCGTGCCTTTTGGCGGACAGCGGAAAGTATTTGCAATGGACAGCGGCGGGTTGCTTATCAAAGACAAACAAACAGGTGATCGCACTCTCAGGGCTGTTATCCTGCTTTCGTTACTTAAGATGAGTGAAATAATTTTTGAATACCATTGAAAATCACAAGTTAAAATTTTAATGTTAATGCCTTAAAAGTTCCAAAATGCAGAAAAAGGTCATAAAAACAGCAAATGTTGCAGTGAAACCAGGCTCTTATTGCTAAAGATCCGAAAATAGCCCGGCATATCCCCAAATACAATATATAATACCATAAACTGAATTATATTCTGATAACTAAAAAATATTATTATGAAAAAATTAACGAGATTATACCTCATCATTGCGTTTTCCATTTCGCTTCTTTTTTGCAATGTTACTGCCATGCCCCAGGAAAGTGTCGTTATGACCGTAAGCGCTGATGTGCTGGGCGCACTTACTATAACAAAAGTCTCTGACCTGGATTTTGGAAATATCTCAGGAACAACCACCGGCGAAGTTTTTTTAGATCCGCAGGGTGCGGAAAGTGCCTATGTCGGTGCCACTGCCACAGCAGGTGAAATTGAAATTGGAGGCGAAGGTGCTGTGTCAATACGGATCGGATGGCCCGAATCGATTTCCCTTTTGGATAATTTTGGAAATGATTTAACTTTTAATTTAGCTGTTTCTGGTAATGGAATTAATGATCAGTCCTCTTCTAATGATTTGGATTTAACTGGTGAATATTCAAACGTTAATCTTGAGGATAATGCTTTTTATCTTTGGGTAGGAGGCAGCCTTGGCCAAATGAGTGCAGTGACTCCCGGAGCTTATGCCGGCAATGCTATTTTCACTGTTGAGTATAACTGATAAGATGTGATGAGCCTGTTAAAGAATATGGCATTACTACTGAATATGAAATTGCTGGTGCCGGTATTTTTATTTATGATCAGTCCGGCAAAGGCACAGATATCAATTTCCCCTACTGCCC
>CAZIOB010000121.1:0-25949 GCA_964540755.1 uncultured Prolixibacteraceae bacterium
AATGTAATTCAGGAAATTTTTCAAAATTGAAATGGTGAATGTTACCGTCAAAATGATTTTTCCCAAAATCAAGTACAGTATATGTTTTTCCCACCTGCCTTGCACCTCTTATAATTAATGGTTTGCGGGTTGTGCCATTTTTCCAGGATATAAGTTTTTTCGTAATATTCCGTTCCATATTTTAATTTTTATCGTAAAAATACAAATTAACTTTTAAAAAATCAGGGTTATTTTTAAATTTTACTTTTAAAAAATCATGGTAAAATAATTTTTCGAATGCCGTTCTGCTTGATATCTGATAGTACTGTTTCCATCCCTACTATAGACAGGCAAGCTACACCTTCATGGGATCCTTCAATTCTCATTCTTCTCGTCATGATGTTGCAAAGTCCATCGAGCAAAATCTCAATGAATTTAAAGCTATTTTTCAGGATTTGTGTGTGCCACGAAAAATCTTTAACATAAAACTTGCTTTTATATTTTGATGGTGCTTATTTTTGTTTTATATTTGTAAAATATAAATATAAATAAAAAATGAAAACATTCACAAGTACTTTGCCGGATGAAATTTTAATAAAGTTAAATGAAACAGCAAAAAAAATTGCTGTTCCAAAAAATAAAATAATTGAAAAGGCTCTTCGTATATACCTTGACCAGGTGACGCGCGCCGAATATATCAAATCATACAGGCAGGCGGAACAGGATCCCGGTATTCTTGAAATTGCCGAGGAAGGAATGGAAGATTATTTGAAACAACTGGAATTATGAAACAGTGTGAGATATGGTATGCTGATTTGAATCCTGTGAAAGGAAAAGAACAACGGGGATCCAGACCCATGGTTATTATTAGCGGAAACGTCCTGAACGATTATACCGGAATAGTGATTGCATGCCCTTTAACAACTAAAATTAAGGGATATAAGGGAGACATTGTTTTAGTGCCGGATAAATCAAATGGTTTGTCAGAGACTTCTGAAGTATTAATCTTCCAAATCCGAAGCATCTCTAAAGAACGGTTGATGAAAAAAATTGGTGAAATCACTAAAGAACAACTTGAAGAGCTTAAACAAGGGTTGAATGATCTTTTAAAATATTGACATTTATTAAGTTGCGATTTTTCGCTGGACAATCATACCGGCTTTTTGACGGGAAAAGTTACCGGGCCCATCCGCGTGCCGGGATTTTGTTTTGTTCGCAGAATAAAAATATACTCTTTTTGTTTTATGTATGATATAAAAATTCAGTATTTCGGAATTTCAGTCTTTCCTGCTTTCAATTTTACAATTTTAAGATCCATAGGCATTCGTTATTTATATGATAAGAAACCGCCTGGAACCGGTAGCCATGATAATTCTCAACAAATTTCTTTTTTGAAGTTGAGTTCAAATTCCGACAGTTCATTTTTACTTCATAAGCCAGTCCTTCGTTAAAAGATGTGGTGACAACGAAATCAATTTCTTTCTTATCGGCTGTTCTCCAAAATTTTATATTGTCTTTGTCATAAAGGTTTGTAAGACGTTTATACACATAATTTTTCAGCAATTGCCACTTATCTTCCCTGTCCTTAAAATCATAAAATCGGTTTAAAGCACTGTTTCTCATGCCTGTATCTTTAAAATAAACTTTGGGCATTTTTATAAGTTCCTTCCTGATATTGGAATAGAACGGTTTAACCAGTTCTATATGAAAAGAATTTTGAAGAACATACAGGTAATTGTCAATTGTTTTATTGTCCACCCCAATGGTATTTGCCAATTCGTTCCGGTTAACAAGATTGCCGGTTTGTCCGGCCAGCAGCGTTAGAAGCATATAAAATTTGTCGTGAGAAATGATGCCTGCTTCATCGATATCTTTTTTCAGAAACGCATTTTTTAACTCTTTCAGCAGAAGAATTCGTTCATTTATGTCTTTTTCGAGCGCAACTTCCGGATATCCTCCAAAAATCAGGTAACCGTTAAACTGATCCGTTAGCTCTCTGTTTGCCGGAGATAAATACTCTTTTTGCAACCTGATTTTTTCTAGCTCCGGCAGCAAATGTTCAAAATTAGCAAACTGAAGCCATTCATCAAACGAAAGTGTTTGTAATTCAAAAACTCTTTTTCTGCCTGCAAGTGAGTCCTTGAATTTATCGTCGATGTAAAAAGCGCTGCTGCCGGTTGCAATAATTTTTAAATTCTCGCCGTAAACATCAAAAAGGTATTTTAAAAAATTGGAAGGATTTACGGCATATTGAATTTCATCGATAAATAAATAAACTCTTTGATTCCCGGGTTCATTAAAGTTTAACGATCTCTCCGGTCTCATGGCATAAGAAAAAACTTCTTCCGGATGGGTGTTTATTGCTGACAAAATATCCTGATCTTCAAACGTAATGTAGGCAACCTGTTTGTTTTCGTCCTGCAATTCCTTGTAAATGGCTTTTATTAACGAGGTTTTTCCGCATTGACGAGGGCCGGTAATAATGGTATATTCTTTTCGGCTGAGGTGTTTTTTTATTTCCTGGTGTATCTTACGCTGTATATACATATAATTTTTCTACAAGATTAATAAATTTTCAGATATTATTGGAGTGTCGATCCAAAAATATCGGATATTATTGGGTTGCTGATCCAAAATTATCTACATTGGTTGTATATGCTTTTCCCGGATTCCCGGCAGTCGGATGAAGGATTTGGTTACAAATGCCAAAACAACCGGCCATGAAGCGGAATGAGTCTTTTTTATGAGTAAACTAATAATTATCTTTGTTTTGATAATGATGTATAATGGTATGACAACTGCTGAATCCCGAATGTAGGTTTTTGAAAGATTTTTTATCCAAACAAAACACTTTTGTATCTGACAAGCAGTTGTCAGGCTGTCTGTATCAAATAACCAGATGTATTTTCATAGTTTTTAATATTTTAAAAGTAATCAATGAATATCAGATTTTTATATACTTTGACTGTTCTGTTTATGCTTGTAACAGAACTTACAGCTGCCTCACTTACTATTACTTCACCGGGTGATTACCAGGTTTTCCAGAGATTTTCCAAAGTCAAGGGAACTGTTGTTATCGAAGGGCTCCTGGAGGACGGCACTTTTGATGAATTGGAGGTGAAATTTTTTCTGACCGGCAGGGAAGTATCATGGAAAAGGATTCCATATACTATTGCCGGATCATCGTTCAAGTCGCAGATGATTCTGCCTGCTGGCGGATGGTACAGGATGGAGATACGGGTATTGAAAGATGGAAAAATATTGGGTGAATCGGCGGTAGAGCATGTTGGGGTGGGCGAAGTTTTTGTGGTAGCCGGACAGTCAAACTCTGCGAATCATGGCGAAGTAAAACAAAATACCAAAACAAAACTTGTTTCTGCATTCAATGGAGAAGGATGGCAGTTGGCAGATGATCCTATGCCCGGTGCCTCTGGTAATTCCGGCAGCTTCGTGCCTCCGTTTGGTGATGAGATGGTGAACAGATTTGATGTTCCTGTCGGATTTATCGCCTGTGGAATCGGCGCAACGAGTGTGCGTGAGTGGCTGCCTGCCGGTGCGCGATTCCCTAATCCTCCGACATTGGAGGGCAGGGTAAGGCAAATGTCCGGAGGTGATTGGGAAAGCGATGGCCGGGCATTTGATATGTTGATATCGAGGATGGAACAGGCAGGTTTTCATGGTTTCCGGGCAGTTTTATGGCACCAGGGAGAGTCGGATGCCAACCAGCCTGATCCTAAGCGCACTTTACCCGGGTATCTTTACTGGCAATATCTGGAAAAAATCATCCGGAAAACAAGGCAGGAAGCAGGATGGCATATTCCCTGGTTTGTGGCTCAGGCGAGTTATCATGTGCCGGGCGATGAATCATCCCCTGAGATACGGGCTGCCCAAAAAGCACTGTGGGAAGCAGGAGTTGCACTGGAAGGTCCTGATACTGATGCACTCAAATGTGAACTCAGGGAGAATGACGGGAAGGGTGTACATTTCAGTGATAAAGGCCTGAAGGTACATGCACTCCATTGGGCGGAAAAGGTGGTGCCATGGCTGGAAGAGCAATTGGCAGAGGATAAATACAGTAAGGATTTGCCATTGCCCGGCGAGGTCTTTCCGGTAAAAGAACATACAGCTTTTGTTATCCTTCCGGAAAGCCCGGATCTCTCATCTCCTGTTCAATGGGTCTGGTATGCTCCTACACTACCCGGATTACCCGGTGAAGAAGAAACCTGGATGTTTGAGCGTTTCTTAAAAGCCGGAATTGCGGTGGCAGGCATTGATGTCGGTGAATCTTATGGTTCTCCGGAGGGACAGCAATTATATACTGCATTTTTTGATGAGCTCACAAATAAACACGGTTTTTCTGAAAAAGCAGTTTTACTGGGCAGGAGTCGCGGAGGACTCATGACATTGGGGTGGGCTGTAAATAATCCGGATAAAGTGGCCGGATTTGCAGGGATATATCCGGTTTGTGATATCACCAGCTATCCGGGCGTGGAAAAGGCAAGTGTTGCTTATAATATGTCTCCTGAAGAACTTTTATCAGATCTGAGCTTGTATAATCCTGTTGACCGTCTCGGTAATCTGGCAAAAATGGAAGTCTCCATGTTTGCTGTCCATGGTGATATGGATGAAGTAGTGCCATTGGAGGGGAATTCCGGTATGGTGAAAAAACGGTATGATGCTCTCGGGGGTAAAATGGAACTGATAATTATTGAAGGACAGGGACATAATATGTGGGAAGGTTTTTTCCGGTGCAGGAAACTTGTTAATTTTGTTATTAAAAATGCAGACTGATATACTAATGGAATATTTTATTCAGGGAAAGAACAGCAATTATTTTATCTCTTTAAAATAAACCACCTCTGTTTTAATATTTGAATAATCATAGCTGTTTACTTTTACAACCATTTCTAAAAAGACCGAAATATTGATCTTAATATTTTTTACTGGAATAAAATAAATTTATACCTTGAGGTGATTAAAATGAATAATCTGTAAGATTCATTATTTAACTATTCCGTGAAATGAAATGAGCAAAAAGAATATGTGAGAACGAAGTGCTTCGCCTTCATGATATAATCAAGGAAGTGGTTCCATAGGTTCTCAAATTTTTAATTATTTTATTTAAGTAATTTGTGATTTATTAGAGTATATGAAAGAAAAATCAAATGATCACTTGTTTAACCGCCGGAGATTTGTTCAGTTAACCGGTATCGGTGCAGGGGCTGGTTTATTGGGATTGCAGCAGATCTCCTGCAGTGGCGGTAAGAAGACTGACAAACCGGCCATTCAGGGTTTTGAAGAGTCAGTAGAAGAGTATCCTTCAAAAGGATGGGAGCCTGTCTCAGACCGTAAAGTTCGTGTAGGTCTTGTTGGTTATGGGGTTTGCAGGTTCGGAGCTGCCTTTGGGTTTCAGGATCATCCCAATGTAGAAGTTGTGGCTGTGAGTGACCTGATTCCCGAAAGATGCAAACAACTGGCTGAAGTAACCAGATGCAATAAGACCTATCCTTCTCTTGAAGACCTTGTTAAAGATGACAACATCGAAGCGGTATTTGTAGCAACTGATGCCCCCTCTCATGCGCGCCACTGTATCGAGGTATTAAGGCACGGCAAGCATGTTGCTTCGGCTGTTCCAGCAGTTTTCGGATCTCTTGAGGATGCTGAAAAATTATATGAGACAGTGAAACAGTCCGGCATGAAGTATATGATGTTCGAAACATCAATTTACAGGGAAAATCTTTTTGCCATGAGGCAAATATACAAAGCAGGCGGTTTTGGCAGAATCCTTTATGCTGAAGGAGAGTACTGGCATTATTCAAAAAACGGAATTGCTTCTTATAATAACTGGCGTCACGGAATGCCTCCCCAATGGTATCCGACGCACTCCGACGCATATTATGTCGGAGTAACAGACGAAAGCTTTACAGAAGTGTCCTGCCTTGGCATTCCCTCCAAAATGGAGCGCTATCAGAAAGGGAATAACAGGTATGATAATCCCTTTGGCACAGAAATATCCCTTTACCGGACAAGTGAGGGTGGCATGGCCCGTATGGGCAGGAGCAGTGATACATATGGCCATGGCTATGATATGGAAACAGGAAGGGTAAGAGGTGAAAAAGGATCATATTATGAGAAATATGAAGGTCTTGAAAAGGATCTCCCGGATGTAACAAGGCCTCCCATTCCGCCTGGTGTTGATCCCGGAGGCCATGGAGGGTCGCACGGCAGACTGATGGATGAGTTTATTGCCGCAATTCTTGAAGATCGCAAACCTCTTGTAGATATAGCAACAGCTCTTAATATGACAGGAGGGGGTATTGTGGCGCACCAGTCGGCCCTTAAGGGAGGGGAATGGATGAAGATCCCCCAGTATAGATTTTAATACCCTACTGATTACTGTATTCTTATGGAATTGATAGAAAATATATTTGGGAAATAATAATTACTTTTTATAAATAATCATAAAATCAAATCAACTATGACAAGAAAAGCTGTTTTATTGATCGTTTTCACTGCATTTTTTTCTGTGTTTTTATTAGCGCAGACCAGAAACACTAAAGTATTTACCATTTTTACATCCGGTGGTTGCGGTTGCACAGGTTCGGGTGGCCCCCCGGAGACTTTCATGACACATGAACAGGTTACTGAGAAACTTCAGGAGGCATGCGAAGATATTGATTTTGAGGTATTTGAAGGGTCAATTACTGATGCATACAGGGAAGTGGATGGTAATAAGGAGAGTTATGACGGTGTGTTGTTAATTGGCAGGGTAGATAGTGACTACAGGCTGGCATTTACAGGTTTGCCCACTATAGTTGTATATAATATGTGGGAATTTCAGAGTGGCCACCACTACCACATTTTTAATACCGGCAAGGTGAAAAGTGAAGGAGAGAATATATTGGCGGGAGGGATTAATTATGAAAATGTGAAGGTTCTGACTGCTCAGCTGGACAGGAGAAACCTGAGTGACCCGGCAGTTACCAAAAAGATGTTTGACGACCTGGTTTATAAGGTGAAACTTATCAAAGCTGTCAAGGAGATGGATGATACAAGGATACTGATGGTTAAAAGGAGCAGGGACGAAATTATAGCAAGTGTGAATTATAAGCATGGAGATTACAACCAGGATTATCCGCCGGATCATAATGAGCGGCTGATAGAATCGGTAGAGAAATTTGGTGCTGAGGTTATTTCTGTTGAGCCGGAGGAATTTTATGAAGCATATAAAAATACGAATGTCAGTGACGCGGAAAAAGTTGCAGATAAATGGGTAAGTGAGGCAAATGAGGTCTTGGCATCGAGGCCGGAGATCATTAAAAATGCTAGAGCATATCTTGCGCTGGAGTCATTGCGCGAAAAATATAATTGTAATGCAATATCTACGCATATCAGGTCAGTATCAGGAAGCGGCAAGCTTGAGGATTTGTTCAATCCCGGACTGGGACTGGAACTTGGGTTTAAGCCGAGGGGAATAATGGCTGTCTGCCAGAATTATCCTCATATTGTTCTTACCCAGATGCTGGCTTTTGCACTGACAGGCAGGCCAAGTATGCTGGGGGACCAGATGTACGATGTAGATAATGGAACAGAAATCGTTTTGCATTGCGGCATTCCCGTGAATCCATATGGAGGGGAATGGCATGTTCCTTATGCTATAGTACCACATGCTGAAAGTCCGGTTAGGGATAAACCTGAGGAGCCGGGGTCATCAACCGGACTGAGGGCATACTGGCCGGAAGGGGAACCTGTCACTTTCTGGGAAATTCATACTCAACTCGGACAGATAAGAATGCATACAGGCGAAATAGTTGACGGACATGAAATTTATACAGGAGGTGAAAATACAGACCATGTAATGTGTACCGCAAAGATCATAGCAAAGGTCGATAATATCAGAAAGGTCAGGGATCAGCATTTCCCTTCTTTGTACGGCATACACCACTGTGCCACATTGGGTGACTTAAGGCAGCAGATCAAAGATATTGGTATTCTGCTGGGGTTGGATGTTGTTGAAAGGGACAAATAAATGCTTCATTTCCCGGTTATAGTTACTGAGATTTATTATTTTTGGTAATTCAGTTATTGTGCATTATGCAGGGGATGTTATATTTGCAGGGATAGGATGATATTTTTCTGCCCGTTGGATGAATCCGGGCTATTCCCGAAGGGCTGTTCAAACCCGGAGTTCCTTTACATATGTAATTAAATGAAACATATTAATCAGCTTAAAAATAACAAAATAATTTTTTTGGTATAGTCCCGGTAAAACAGGGATTCTCAAATTTTTATAATAATATTTTTAAAAATTTTAATGTATGAAAACACTTATGAGAATTGTTTTTCTGACCCTGATAACAGTGCTTATTATACAGCCAGTTCACGGTCAGAGGTTTCTGAAAAAGCTACAGGAAAAAATTGAAGAAAAGGTTGAAGAAAGGGCAAAGGAGAAAGTCGATGAACGGGTTGAACAAAAGGCAAATGAAGCAATAGATAATCAAATCGATAAAGCGGAGGAATCACTTGAAAGTGAAAATTCAGGACAAAGCAGTGGCAATGAGGTACAAAGGGAAGAACGCGTAAACAATATCCTGAAAGGTTTCGGTCTCTCCGGAGAGCCTGTCCCTATTGAGGATAACTACAATTTTGATCATCTGATAGAAATGCATATAGAATCATTTAACAAGAATGGGGAAAAAGAAGAAGAGGGAGAATTTATTACACATTTTAATCCAGGCGCTAAAAATATGGCATATGAGATGATTTCAGGCAATATTTCAAATCCCGGCCAGGGAGTTATTATCATCGATATTGATAATGGTGCATTAATCATTGTAGGGGAAGAGAATGGTGAAAAGACAGGTATTGCTTATGGGTTGAAGTCATTTTTCAATTCTACAGGGGAAATTTATGATGAGGCAGATCCGGAGGGCACACCTGAATCCTATTTAGCAAACCCAAATATTACCAAAACAGGCAGGACGAAAACCATTGCAGGATACAAATGTGATGAATACAAATACAGTGATGAAGAAACGGAATCTCATATATGGATAACAAAAGATATGAAACTTGGCAGCAGGGATTATTTTAGCTCACTTTATAAGACAAGTCTCTATTCCCGTGGTATCCCATGGGGCGCTATTATGGAAGTTACCAGTATTGATAAGGATACGGGGGAAAAATCATTTATGGAGGTTACCCGTGTTGATGATAACTCAAATAAACGTTTTTCAATGGCTGACTATAAGATAAGTAATCTTGGCTCTTTTAAAATACCTGAAGAAGAATAGATGAAAACTGCCGCCGCTTTAATAATATTTCTTACTATGTTGACAGGGCTCAAAGAAAACGGCTCTCATGTCAGGATCGGGGTTTTTGCCGACTGCCAGTATTGTGATTGTGAAACAAAGGGGAGCCGTTTTTACCGGAATTCCACTGATAAGCTTGAAAAATGCATTGAACATTTTAACTCGGTTAATAATATTGATTTTATTGTCAATCTGGGTGATCTGATTGACAGGGATTTTGAAAGTTATATTCCCGTAAAGAATATTTTGCAGCGATCGGTAAACGATATAATTAATTTGCCCGGCAATCATGATTTGGAGGTACAAAATGAATATCTTTCAAAAGTTCCTCAGGAACTGGGACTTTCTGAAATGTACCATTCTTATGTTTCAAACGGATGGATGTTTATTTTTACAGATGGGAATGATCTTTCCTTTAAGTCGGAAGATCCTGAAAAAATAAAGAAGGCTGAGGAACTTACATCTGTCCTTGAAAAGGAAGGTAAGCCCAATTATTATGAGTGGAACGGGGGAATAGGGGAGAAGCAGCTCAAATGGATGGAGAAACAACTTAAGAAAGCTGAAAGAAAAAATCTCAGGGCAGCTGTTTTTTGCCATTATCCCCTTTTGCCGTTGGGAGCTCATTCTCTCTGGAATTATGAGGAAGTAATGAAATTAATTGAAAAATATGATTGCGTAAAACTTTGGATGAATGGACATAATCATGCCGGAGGTTATGCAATTCATGACGGGATACATTTCGTTACTCTTAATGGGATGGTGGAAACCGAAGACCAGAATGCTTTTGCTGAAGTGACTTTCAGTGATAATATCATTGAAATTTTTGGCTTTGGACGGGTAGAAAGCCGTAAGTTAGCAATAAAATAGCTTAATATTTATTGAACCAGGGGGGAATGAAAGAAATTAAGTATGAGTTTTCCTTTAAAGTTTTTGATGATTTTAAAAGTTTTTCCGGGATTGAAAGAAAACTTATTGAGAAGGCAATAAATGCCATGGAAGATGCATATGCCAGATATTCGAATTTTAAGGTCGGAAGCGCAGTGCTTCTCGGAAATGGTAAAATAATAACAGGGAGTAATCAGGAAAATGCTGTCTTTCCGGCTGGATTATGCGCGGAACGGGTTGCCCTGGCCGCGGCAAAAAGTAATTATCCGAAAGTACCTGTGACTGCCCTGGCTTTGTCAACGCAAAAAATTCTTGAAGAAGACGAAATACCTCTGTTCCCTTGCGGGATATGCCGTCAGGCGCTTGCCGAGGAGGAAGCTAAATTCGGGAATAAGATCAAACTATATGTGGCAGGAAGTAATAACAAGACCTGGGTGGTTAATTCTGTCCGTGATATTTTGCCCTTTCCTTTTGGTTATGAATCTTTAAAATTATAAATTACAGGAATGAGCCTTATCCTGAAAAAGTAAATAAGTTTTTTACAGATGGATATAAATATTTAAAAGTTTTCTGAATTTATTATATTTTATAAATCGAAAATATTAATGCATGCAAAAATGGAATTTTGGAATAGTGGGCGCCGGTAATATAGCAGATTTTCATGCTAAGGCAATAAAAAGTCTTGAAAACGCAAATTTAACGGGCATTTGCGGGACAAACCCGGATAAAGTAAAAAAACTGGCAGATAAGTATTCCTGTAAAATTTTCAGTAATACAACTGAAATGCTGCAATCTGCCGGAATCGATATCATAACTATAGCTACCCCCAGCGGGGCACATATGGAGCCGGCGATAGAGGCTGCTGAATATGGTAAACATGTTATATGCGAAAAGCCACTTGAGATAAATCTTGACCGGATTGATAAAATGATTGAGGCTCATGAATCAGCCGGGACAAGTATTGGCGGTATTTTTAATTACAGATTTAATGATGCTGTAAGAGAGTTAAAAAAAGCAGTGGATTCCGGAAGATTCGGCACACTTACAAATGCTTCCGTTTATGTGCCTTGGTGGAGGTCTGACAGTTATTATGAAAGCAGTTGGAGGGGGACATGGGCTCTTGACGGTGGGGGCGCATTGATGAACCAGTCTATTCACATGATTGACATGCTTCAGTATATGGCCGGTCCTGTGGATTCATTAAAAGCATATATTGCCACATTGGGGCATCCGCAGATTGAGGTGGAAGATACCGGTGTTGCAGTGTTAAAATTTAAAAACAATGCATTAGGTATGATATACGGGACTACGGCTTCATATCCCGGACAGTTCAGAAGGCTTGAGATCACAGGTACGGAAGGAACAGTGATCATGGAAGAAAACAGTTTTAAAGTATGGAAATTCAGTAAACAGGCTGCCGGAGACGAGGATATTATAAAAAAGTATAGCAATATCGAAGGAGGAGGGGGCGTCTCTGATCCAATGGCAATACCATCTGAGCCACATGCAAGAAATATAGGGGCATTTCTTAAATCATTAGAATTGGAAGAACCTTTTGAAATTGACGGTTTCGAAGCAAGAAAGTCAGTGGAAATAGTCCTGGAAATATATAAATCTGCCAGGGAGCATAAGGAGGTGCATTTTTAAAAAAAGAATAAGAGATATTTGTAAATAGTCCCTTTTTTGGATTTATGTGGTAAGTCGGCCGCAGAATAATATTAACAAACTTTTTGGGATTGTTTATATGAATTTAAAAAATTACAGTTATGGATAAGGAACACAAAGAAAAAATCATGTTATTCATTCTGGGGGGTGTTGAAGAACAACCGGTTAAAATTAAGTCAGACCCTTTCTGGAAGAATCTTAAACAGACAGGCACAGAACTTTGGCTTGATACAGGCGATATAGAGGAGGCGGAAAAGAACTGGTCGGCTGAGATGACAGCTCTCACTACTAATAATACATTAGTAAACAAAGAAATACAAAAGGGAATTTATGATTCATTCATATCAGAAGCCAGGGAGATCGTGAAACACTTAACTCCAAAGGAACAGATAATTGAAATAGCCTTTATCCTTAATGCCCGTCACGGATTGCGCCTTGCTAAAAAATTTGGTGCAATGGTAAGCGTGGAGTTGCACACTGACGTTGCACATGATATGGATGCAACAGTTAGTTATGGTTTAAGGTACTTTGATATTTGTCCTGATCAATTTATTGTGAAAGTGCCTTATACCGCCAGCGGATTACTGGCAGCCCGAAAACTCCGGGAACACGGTGTAAAGGTTAATTTTACACTTGAGTTTTCAGCCCGCCAGAATGTAATTGTTGCATCTGTCACTAAACCGGATTATCTTAATGTTTTCATGGGACGTGTAGGGGCATATATAAAAGATAACGGACTTGGAGACGGGACCGGCGCCGGCGAACGTGCTGTCCTTTCTTCCCAGAGTTGGATTGATAAACTTACCGCTGGTAATCCGGCGCCGACAAAACTGATAGCTGCCAGTATGCGAAAGGCTGATCAACTGGAGTCTCTGGCGGGCGTCAATGTTTTTACCATGCCTACAAGGGTTGCTGCTACAGGTAAAGCAACTCTCAGCGGAAACTTCAGATCAAGGCTGGGAGAGAAACCTGCCGTCGGATTGTTCAAAGAGGCTGCTGCTTATTTCCCTGAAAAATTATGGGACGTATCGGACAAAGAGCTTGCTTTGGCAGAAAGTCTTTATACAGATTGTCCTGAAAATGGCAATGAACTGATAGACAGGGCACATAAGGCAGGATGTGGAGACATGTTCCCATATTTGAGTGATAACGATCTGAAACGAATTTCCGATGATGGGAAAATTCCTGTGCATGAATACTGGGCCGAACGTATCGCCAGCCAGGAACTGGCCATTGATACCCTGCTCAATCTGGCAGGGATTGCAAGTTTTGCAACCGACCAGGCTCAGCTTGATGCAAGGATAGGCAGTATAATAAATTCCTGACGGCATAATGCTTTTTTATATAAATGTTGGTGCCTCGACTGACTGATTTGGGTTGATTATCAGGTTTATGAATAAAAAAATAAGTTAATATGTTTGATAAGAATGTTTATATTAATCGCAGGAAAAAATTAAAAGAGAAAGTTACAAGAGGCCTGGCCCTTTTTTTTGGCAATGATGATTCTCCGATGAATTATAAGGATAACCCTTTCCGGTTCAGGCAGGATAGTACATTTCTTTATTATTTCGGGCTTGATTTTCCGGGACTGGCAGCAGTTATAGATTTTGAAAGCGGTGAAGAATATATTTTCGGTAATGATCTGGATATAGATGATATTATCTGGATGGGGCAGCAGCCAACTATTAAAGAAAATGCTGCAAAAACAGGAATAGACAATACAATGCCTGTTAGTAAACTGGATGGCTTACTGGGTAAGGCATTGAAACAGGGAAGGAAAGTCCGTTTTTTGCCTCCGTACAGGCCTGAAAATAAAATCAAACTTGAAAATTTATTGGGTATTTGTGTAAAACAACCTGACTGTTTCTCTTCTCCTGAACTCATTAAAGCAGTTGTTGATATGAGGTCGGTAAAGGAAAATTGTGAGATAGAGGAGATGAAAATTGCATGCGGACTGGGATACAATATGCATATTTCAGCAATGAAAATGGCGAGGCCGGGAGTATGGGAGCAGCAGATAGCAGGTATTCTTGAAGGAATTGCTGTCAGTGGCGGTGGTATGTTATCTTTTCCGACGATTCTTTCCCAGAATGGAGAGATACTCCATAATCATGATCATTCCCGGTTCCTGGAAAAGGGCAGACTCCTGCTGGTTGACGCAGGCGCTGAGTCGCCTATGCACTATGCTTCTGACTATACAAGGACATTTCCGGTTGGTGGAAAGTTCACTAAGAAACAGCTTGAAATTTATCAAATAGTACTTGATGCAAATAATAAAGCGAGAGAGCTTACCCGTCCCGGTGTCACTTATTTATCAGTACACCTTGCCGCTGCAGAAATAATAGCAGCAGGACTAAAAGATCTGGGATTAATGAAGGGAGATGTAAAAGAGGCTGTGGCAAACGGCGCGCACGCCTTGTTTTTTCCTCACGGGCTCGGGCATATGCTGGGCCTTGATGTTCATGACATGGAAGATCTGGGACAAGTCTATGTTGGATTTGATGATGAGGTCAGGCCTTCAGAGCAGTTTGGAACAGCATCGCTTCGAATGGGACGGAGACTGCAGCCGGGATTTGTGGTTACCAACGAACCGGGGATTTATTTTATTCCGGCACTGATTGATAAATGGGAAAAGGAGAAGATAAATACTTCGTTTATAAATTTCAATAAGGTAAATGAATATCGCAATTTTGGAGGAATAAGGCTGGAGGATGATATTCTCGTTACAAAAACGGGATGTGAAATACCGGGAGAAAGGTTACCGATAGAACCTGATGATGTTGAACAAATTATTGCAACTGAAAGGGTATAACCTGTATTATTTACAAAGCATTTTGTGGTAGAAATAATCCATCTCTGTTCTTATCTCATCTCTTATTTCCCGGCATTTCTGCATTATTTCAGCTTTGTTTTTTGAATTTTTATAGGGATTTCTGAAGCCAAGGTGCAGTTTTCTTTTGTACCTGATAGAAGGAATATCCAATTCTTCTGATGTGCCGTCGCCCACAGTGATTAAATAATCAAAATTAATATTTTCAAATTTAGAATAATGTTGAGGAGTTCTGGGATCTATTTTTATACCTGCCTCGGCTATAACTTTTTTGGCTACAGGACTAACATGATCAGCGGGTTCTATCCCGGCTGAGTATATCTCCAGATTTTTACCCAAATTCCTCAGTATGGCTTCAGCCATCTGACTTCTGCATGAATTTTTTTTGCTCAGAAAAAGAATCTTCATTAAATCAACCAGTTAATTTTAGATTTATAAATATATGTTGTGGACCTTTTAAAGATACCGGATCGCAAAAAATATATAAAATTCTGTTATTTCAAAACGGTATTCGTTGGAATAATCAAAAAAAAATGAATTTTTTTTCCGCCATGTATTGAGATCTAAAATTAATATGGGGTTAATTTGCCTTTTATTAATGACTTATGAGGATTTATTAATTTTTGAAAAATTTATTTAAAATATATGTTATTCAACATATACGTAAATAACCTGATGAATTTAATTTATTTTAAAAACTTTGAGTATTAATGCTTAATTATCTATTTTCGTAGTCTGATAACTTTATGCACACCATTTTTAATGGTATAAAATTTTTATACATGGAACCTAAAGATCTGAAAAACCCGGAAGAGTTAAACAACATGCGGGAAATAAGTGAGGGGAAAAACCAGAATAATGATGACCAGGTAAAACATAATCCTGTTAATGATCCCCGGAATAATAAAGAAACAACAGACCTTCAGAATACTTCGGATGAATCTCTGAAATCTTCAGGGGAAAAGAGCAGTGAAAACACTGAAAAGATTACTGATAAGAAGGACGAGGATAAGGATGACAATATCGGTGAAGAAAAATCCGGGAATGACGGGTTGCCGGAAAATGAGTCTGCAGAGCCGGCTGTTGGTAATGGTAAAAAGACTGACCAGGTTAATGATACAGAAGAGGGAGATGTCCCTGGCAATACTGGCCGGGGAAAAGAAGAGGAAAAAATAGAGGTTGATGATTTAAAATCAGAGAAAAAAGGCTCAGAAGAAAAGAAAATTTCAGAAATTAAAGATGAGGAGCATGATCTAAAGTTATCTTCTGAAGAAACCTCAGAGGCCGAATCAGAAAAGGATGCAGAAGAAGAATCTGTAAAAGGGGATAAAGGTGATATTACTGAACCGCAGGAGAAGGATAAACCTGCAGCTAAGAAAGAGAAAGGTAAGAAAAAGACAGAAAAAGCATCAAAAATAAAATCGGTTAAAGTTCAAATCCCTAAATCAGACGGGAAATCAGGTTTAAAAGAAAAATATGAAATAACAGACTATTCCGGTTATTCCGAAATAGAACTGGTAAACGCCATGAGGGATTTGCTTGAAGGCGATAATGAGAAAGATATAAAGCGTGAGATAGAGACTATCAGATCGACTTTTTATAAGAAATTAAAAGAGGAATACGAAAAAAATAAAAAGAAATTTCTGGAGGAAGGCGGCGAAGAAGAGGATTATATGTCTGAAGAGAATCCATATGAAAAGGATATTAAAGATTTGTTGAAAAGGTACCGTCAGCAAAGAATAGAGTTTAACAAAAAGCTTGAAGAGCAAAAAGAGCTTAACCTGCAGTTGAAGTATGAAGTGATAGAGGAGATAAAAGGGCTGATACATAAAGAAGAATCTATAAATAAAACATTTCAGGATTTCAGGGAATTACAGAAACGCTGGCGGGAAATTGGACTGGTACCTCAATCTAAAGTGAAGGATCTTTGGGATACATACCACTTTCATGTAGAGAATTTTTATGATTATATAAAGATAAATCAGGAACTTCGTGATCTTGACCTGAAGAAAAACCTGGAAATGAAGATCCGTCTTTGCGAGCAGGCGGAAGAACTGTTACTGGAACCAAATATAATCAGAGCATTTCATGCACTTCAGAAGTTACATGAAAGATGGCGGGAAATAGGTCCTGTGCCTCGTGAGCACAAAGATGATATATGGGAACGGTTTAAAGTTTCTACAACTAAGATCAACAGGAAACATCAGGATTATTTTGAAAACCGTAAAGCTGAACAGAGAAAAAATTTTGAAGCTAAACAGGCATTGTGCGAACAGGTAGAGGAGATAAATGAACTTGAACTTACAACTCATAAAGAATGGAGCGAGAAGTCGAAGGAGATTATTAATCTTCAGAAAGTATGGCGGACTATAGGATTTGCTCCGCGGAAGGACAATACCAGGATATACAACCGTTTCCGGAGTGCGTGTGATAAGTTTTTTGATGCAAAACGGGAGTTTTATGCACAAAACAAAGAGCTACAACAAAATAACCTCCAGATGAAAATTGATTTGTGCATTCAGGCCGAAGCTCTTAAGGATAGTACTGATTGGCGGAAAACTACCCAGGACCTGATTAACATACAAAAGCAATGGAAAGAAATCGGTCCCGTGCCCAGGAAGAATTCAGAAAGTGTTTGGATAAGATTCAGGGCTGCATGTGATTATTTCTTTGATAAAAAATCTGAACACTTCTCAAATATAGATGCAGAGCAGGTTGAGAATCTGAATAAAAAGGAAAAGCTGATAGAGGAGGTGAAAAATTTTGAACCATCGAAAAGTGTTGATGAAAACCTTGAAAAAATGAAGGATTTTCAGCGGCGGTGGACTGAAATCGGACATGTACCGATTAAGCAAAAGGATGTAGTTCAAAAGGAATACAGAGAGGCAATAAATAAATTGTTCGATGAGCTTAATATTGATGAATCAGAACGAAACCTGCTTAAGTTTAAAACAAAAATGGCATCTTTTTCCGAATCGTCGAGCGGCCAGGATAAAATGAGGGTAGAAAGGGAAAAATACATGAATAAGCTTAAACAGCATGAAAATGACCTTGTTTTACTCGATAACAATATTGGATTCTTTGCTAAATCAAAAAAGACCGAATCTTTAATAAAGGATGTAAAAAGAAAGATTGAGGAAACAAAATCTAAGATTGAATTCCTGAAAGAAAAAATAAGGGTTATAGATGAGATGGACCGTACTGAAGATTAGATAAAATTTTCCGTACCTTCCCGCCATCTTGAGAAAAGATGGCAGGAGGGTGCAGGAGAAGGTATTATTTTCTGTATCCGTAAATAGCGCTGTCTTCGAGCTCTTCCTCAATCCGGAGAAGCTGATTATACTTCGCCATACGGTCTGAACGGCTTAATGAACCGGTTTTTATCTGTCCTGAATTTGTGGCCACTGCAATATCTGCAATTGTCGAATCTTCTGTTTCACCGCTACGGTGTGAAGTAACTGTGGTGTAGCCGGCGCGATGAGCCATTTCAATAGTATCAAGAGTCTCAGTAAGTGTGCCAATTTGATTAACTTTTATAAGGATTGAATTAGCTGCTCCCAATTCAATGCCTTTTTTAAGATATTCCATATTGGTAACGAAGTTATCATCTCCAACCAATTGCACTTTATCTCCAATTTGATTTGTCAGCTTTACCCATCCGTCCCAGTCTCCTTCATCCATACCGTCCTCAATAGAATCGATAGGGAATTTGGAAATCAGTTCGGCAAGATATGCTGCTTGTTCTTCGGAGGAGCGACGTGCTGCACCTTCACCTTCAAATTTAGTGTAATCATATACGCCATCAATATAAAATTCCGAAGCGGCGCAGTCAAGAGCTATCGATATATCTCCGCCTTCTTCTGCACGGCCAGGCTTATATCCTGCATTTTTAACAGCCTCGATAATACTGTTAAGTGCATCTTCAGTACCTTCAAGATTAGGGGCGAAACCTCCCTCGTCACCCACAGCAGTGCTAAGATTGCGATTTTTAAGTACTTTTTTTAGGCTGTGAAAGACTTCAGCGCCCATTCTTAATCCCTCACTGAAAGAGGTGGCGCCAATCGGACGTATCATGAACTCCTGGAAAGCTATAGGTGCATCTGAGTGCGATCCTCCGTTTATGATGTTCATCATTGGTATGGGTAAAGTTTTAGCATTTACACCTCCAATATAACGATACAGAGGAATTCCGGAATATTCCGCAGCTGCCCTGGCGACTGCCAGTGAAACTCCCAAAAGGGCATTAGCGCCCAGTTTGGACTTTGTTTTAGTGCCGTCAAGCTCTAACAGTTTATTGTCAATTGCCACCTGGTCGGTTGCATCCATCCCTATTAACTCATCTGCAATGATGTTGTTAACATTGTCAACTGCCTTTAGAACACCTTTGCCCAGATAGCGGTTTTTGTCGCCATCGCGAAGCTCTAATGCTTCATTTTCACCGGTAGAAGCACCCGATGGAACGGCAGCTCTTCCAAAGGCCCCGCTTTCAAGTAATACTTCTACTTCAATAGTCGGATTGCCTCGTGAATCCAAAATTTCTCTTGCTTTAATGTCGTTAATTAACATGTCAGTTTTTTTTAAAAATATATTGTTTAATTTATTAACTAAAAATCTAAACATATGAATAAAGAGCTACACTATGTAATATCTTGTCAAAGATAGTAAAATGTATTACTTCATGCTGATAGCCTATATAAAAGGAATTTAATATTTAACCTAAAAATCTAAAATGAAAATCTATTACAGCTCCACATTGCTCGCCACTATTGGAAATGCTCATTGCAAAGTTTTTCACCGTAGCGATGGCTATGCTTTCAAAACTATTTATTGTGCTTCCCAATATTAACGCACACTGTAGAACTTCATGACGATTCCACTCTATATATTTAGGTTTTACATTGTGATAACCTGCAATTGGTGCCGTTATATTTACATGATTCATTGTCAATATATTTTTATGCAATTTTAAATATTATTAAGCACTGGCCATGTAATATTATTATCCGGATATTTACGTTCAAATTTCAGATTTTCTGTATTTTTCACCTTTTTCGTAGCGAAGTACATTTAGTTCATGAAAGGTTATAAGACCCCCTCTCTTACTATACTCCATAAGTTCATTTACCCGTTCTGAAAAATGTTCAAGATTTTTAGTACTGTCAATTATTTCTATTGCAACAGGCATGTCGCCTGATAATGAAAATATTTTCATAGTGTGTATTGAATGACTGGCTCCAAAGGACATTATCCCTTTATAAACGGTAGCTCCTAAAATTCCTGCTTTACGGGCTTCAAACACAATTTCTTCATATAGGGGACGGCCATGTATCTTATCTGACTCGCCCAGGTAAATTTTTAATACGCCTGTTTTTTCTGAAAATTTCATTGACAATATTTTAAAAATTGCACGTATCAGGATGACTCATTGCTGATTATCAAAATTTATGGTTAAATATCAATTTTCCAGTCTCCGCGCATCGGCCTTTTTAATAGTTTGTCAGCTTCGGTGTCATTGACAAATTTTTCCTTTTCCGGATCCCAGTCGAGTTCCCTCTCTAAATCATAGGCAATGTTTATTACATTGCACAAGGCAGAGGTACTATGGCCTATGGCAACATCACAAATAGGTTTAGTGCGGTTTTTAATAGCATCAATCCAGCTTTGATAGTGGTTTGTGCTGTGTTCAAGATGTATATCAGTCTCTTTTATATCCATATCTTTCAATCTTTCCGGATCAGTTTTAAGAAAACCTCTGTTAACCTGGACAGTGCCATTGGTGCCGATAAATAAAACACCTCCTTTTTCTCTGTGTTTTCCATGGGTCATGACAATGCCATTGCTGTATTTCATAATTATCCCCGATGTTGCGCCTCCTCCTTTTGGCGGAATAAATTTGACAGGTGCTGATAAATCCATTCCTATTCCCCATTGGGCTATATCAAAGTGGTGTGCTCCCCAGTCGGTTACTCCGCCTCCTCCATAAGGCTTATAATCGCGCCATCTGGGATAAAACATTTTATCGTCCGGTTTATAGATAGGCGCCATAATATGATGATATCCGCGGAACATAGCCGGGCCAACCCACATATCCCAGTCTATTTCTTCCGGAGTATCTTCTACAGGGATATCAAATAAACGGGGAGGGGCGCCAACATCTACAATGATCTCCCGTATCTCACCAATGTATCCGTTTCTTACCAATTCACAGGCATGCCGGAATTCATCTGATGACCTTTGCATATTGCCGGTCTGGAAAACACGATTATATTTGCGTGTGGCATCTACCATAGCCCGCCCCTCTGCAACTGTTGATGCAAGAGGTTTCTCACAGTATATATCCTTCCCGGCTTTGGCCGCCTCCACCGCATTAATAGCATGCCAGTGATCGGGTGTGGCAATGATGACTGCATCGACATCGTTTCTTGAAAGAAGATCTCTGAAGTCAGGAAATGTTTTTACTTCCGGACCTGAACCATATTTATCATCATTGAGCTTTTGAGCTTTTTTCTGAAAAAGTACCTGGTTAACTGAGTTAACATCAGAACAGGCAGTGATCACTGTCTCCGGACATTTCATAAGCTGGTCCGCAAGGTGATAACTTTGGATTCCAACACCTATGAAACCCATTTGAATCTTGTCATTATAACTATTTTTCCCTTTCAGTGAAATAAAAGGCATGGAGGCAACCCCAATTGTCGCCATTGCAGATGCTGATACAAACTCTCTGCGTGAAAAAGCTGATTTTTTCATTGATTTCTATTTTACTTTTTAAATTATTTTTAAATATTTTGATGTTAAATAACATACTATATTCAGAGATCAATTATCCCGGATGTAAATGCAAAGGATGTTAAACATGACCCCGTTTGACCGGATACCTGTTCAAAAATACTTAATATTCTTCATCTTTCAGACATAAATACTGTTAGATTTGTTCTTTTCTGTATTGGTTTATATCGGGCATCTCCTAAAATTGAATTTCAGGAGATGAACTATGCAAGGCCCGGATGTATGTGAAAATTTTGAAATAATGGTTTTTAAGTGTATTTTGTGCGTGTAATTTTTAACGGATGAAAATAAACAAGGATGATCCATATGTATTGACAACAAAAGGGATAAAAGATGCCCCTGCCTCATTGGCCGGAAAATGCAGATACCTCGGTCCGGGTTTTATCCTTTCAGCGTCGGTCGTGGGATCGGGAGAGCTTATATCTACCACAACACTTGGAGCAAGAGCCGGATTTATCACTTTATGGGTGATAATAGTCAGTTGCATTGTAAAAGTGGCTATTCAGCTGGAATTCGGGAAACAGTCAATACGCACGGGGGAAACTGTTATGGCTTCACTTAACAGGTTGGGGGGGCCTCGTTTCGGGAAGCAAAATGTTAACTGGAGTTTATGGACATGGCTGTTTCTTTGGTTGTTTAAACCTCTCCAGCTTGGGGGTATAATCGGGGGAGTTGCAATTACATTAAACATGGCTTTCCCTTCGGTCAGCATAAACTGGTTTGCTGTAATTACAGGTATCGTCGTTGCTGCTCTTGTGTTCAAGGGATATTATTTTTTTATTGAAAAAATGTCGGTTGTGCTGATGATGCTTTTTACTGTTTTTACCATTGTTGCTGTTTTTATGCTTCAAAATACAGCGTACGCTTTTTCATTAACAGATATTGCCGTGGGGATGCAGTTTAAACTGCCGGCAGCAGCAGTTGGTTTTGCTATTGCTGCTTTCGGCCTCACAGGAGTGGGAGGTGATGAGATCGTGGCCTACAACTATTGGTGCATGGAAAAAGGATATGCCCGTTTTACAGGTCCTTATGAAGACAGTGAGGAATGGCGCAAACGTGCAAGGGGATGGATAAAAGTTATGAATCTTGATGCAATACTCTCAATGATTGTATATACTTTGGTAACTGCGGCTTTTTATCTGTTGGGTGCTGCCATTCTATATAAAAGCGGGGACATTCCGAAAGGATATAAAATGATTGAGACACTCTCGAAAATGTACACAGGTGCTTATGGAGAATGGGCAAAAGTATTCTTTCTCTTCGGTTCTTTTGTTGTTCTCTTTTCAACTTTATTTTCTGCGCTGGCAGCTCGTACACGCATATTTTCGGATCTGTTCGGACAGATTGGTTGGATTGACTTTTTTAACAGAAGGCAACGCCGGAATACAATTGCAGTTTTGGCTTGGGTGTTCCCTGTTCTTTGGATAATTGCACTGGTTTGGATAAAGCTTCCTGTTCTGATGGTCACAATAGGAGGTATTATAACTTTTTTTATGCTGCTTATTATTGTTTATGCAGGATTACATTTTAGGTACAGACAAAAACAATACGGACTGGAATCATCAACTTTTTATGATATTGCCTTATGGATTAGCTGCATTGTTATTTTTCTTGTCGGTTTATACGGAGCAGCATCATTAATATATTTTCTAAAATAACCTGACTAACAACAGCCAATTTTATTTGGGAGATTTGAAATATAATTCTATTTTCGTGTTCGTACACGGAATTTTATATTTTATTTAAATTTTAAAAAATCAATGGAACTTGGAAAATACAGCTTTGGCATAGGCGACCGCTTCAATCATGAAGGTGAAGCGCAGCTGCGGGCTATTATAAAAGCAGCTGATAAGGGTATTGATTTAACCCCTGTATGGAATAAATCCAACCGTGAGCATGATATTGTTCATTCTGAACCGGAAGGCACACGGCATGAAGCAGATTTTGCAGTTAAGGCTCTTGGATGGAAAGGCTCATATTTTGTGGATGCAGATCATATTAATCTTATTAATGTAGATCGTTTTATAGAACATTCTGATTTTTTCACCCTGGATGTAGCTGCTTATATTGGTAATGAATCCCCGGAAAAAGATTTAGAAGCATTTAAAGAATCCTGCAAGGTCCTGGGCAGAAAAGTTACTATACCGGGAATCCCTGATCCTGTTCTTATCACTGATGAGTTGCTCGGGGAGGTTGCAGAAAAGTATCTTGCTGCAATTAAGCAGGCATCCGGCATATATAAGCATATTGCCGTGGTAAAAGGTGTTGGAAATTTTATTACTGAGGTTTCAATGGATGAGGTTGAAGCGCCCCAGACTCCCGTTGATATGTTCTTTATCCTGAAAATGATTGCTGATGAACAAATTCCTGTCAGGACAATCGCTCCCAAGTTTACCGGGAGGTTCAATAAAGGAGTTGATTATGTGGGAGATGTAGATAAATTTGCAACTGAATTTGAACAAGATATTATGGTAATTGATTATGGAGTTAAAGAGTTCGGTCTTCCGGAGGATTTGAAAATGAGCGTTCATTCAGGGTCTGATAAATTTACCTTATATCCGGTAATCTCAGAGATCATAAAAAAATATGATAAAGGTATCCACATAAAAACTGCAGGGACAACATGGCTCGAAGAAGTTACAGGTCTGGCACTTTCAGGCAATGAAGGATTAACTGTTGCAAAGGAGATATACTCTTCAGCCCTGAAACGTAAACAGGAACTTTGTGCTCCTTATTCAGATGTTATTGACATTGATGATTCCAGACTTCCCTCTTCAGGAACAGTAGCCGGCTGGACAGGAGAAAAATTTGCCAACACCCTCCGGCATATTCCCGGACACCACGATTTTAATGCTGATTTCAGGCAGCTTGTCCATGTTGGCTATAAAATTGCCGCAGAGATGGGAGAAAGATATACTTATTTATTAAGGAAATATTCTGAAGTAATAGGAAAATGTGTTGAAGAAAATATTTATGAACGCCATCTGAAAAGATTATTCGATTTGTAAATGAATAGGTCATATATTTTAAAATCAGATATTGTTTTAAGGATGATTATAAAATAATTAAGGATATGAAAAAATTTCTTGACGACGATTTTCTGTTGCAAAACAGGACAGGAAGGCTATTATATCATGAACATGCCGAAGGGATGCCGATACTGGATTACCATTGCCATCTTCCTCCCGGGGATATTGCAAAGGACACAAACTTTGAGAATATTACCAGGATATGGCTTTATGGCGACCATTATAAATGGCGTGCCATGCGCACGAATGGTGTTAATGAAAGATTTTGCACAGGTGATGCATCTGATAAGGAAAAGTTTTTTAAATGGGCAGAAACTGTTCCTCATACCATAAGAAATCCATTGTACCACTGGACGCATCTGGAACTGAACAGATTTTTCTGTATTGACAAACTTTTATCACCTTCAACTGCTGAAGAAATATGGAATGAATGCAATGAGAAATTGCAGTCGCCGGAATATTCAGTTCGTAATTTAATCCGCAAGGCAAATGTTCATACAATTTGTACAACGGATGATCCTGTTGATTCTCTTGAATATCACAGGCAGATCAGGGACGACAGTGAATTTGATATTGCTGTATTTCCTGCATGGCGCCCTGATAAAGCTATGGCGGTGGAGGATGCAGCGTCGTTTAATGATTATCTTGATAAGCTTGCTGAGTCTGCAGATATTTCCACTGGTTCTTTTACCGGTTTTATGGATGCCCTGATTAAAAGACATGGTTTTTTTCATGATCATGGTTGCAGATTATCGGATCACGGACTTGAAACTGCATTTGCCGAAGATTATACCATGAAAGAGATTGAGAGAATTTTCGTGAAGGTCAGAAGTGGATCAGGATTGAACGGAGACGAGATAATGAAGTTTAAATCATGTATGCTTTATGAATTCGGGATAATGGATCATTCACGCGGTTGGGTGCAACAATTTCACCTTGGCGCCTTGCGGAACAATAATACACGAATGTATAACAAGCTGGGTGCTGATACCGGTTTCGATTCAATAGGTGATTTTGAGATCGCAAAACCATTATCTAAATTTTTAGACAGGCTTGATAAGGGGAACCAACTCACGAAAACAATAATTTATAATCTTAATCCACGGGATAATGAGGTGATAGCTACAATGACAGGTAATTTTCAGGATGGCTCTTTCCCGGGCAAGATGCAGTTTGGGTCCGGATGGTGGTTCCTTGACCAGAAAGATGGTATGGAGCGACAGATGAATGCTTTGTCAAATCTGGGCTTATTAAGCAGATTTGTGGGGATGCTTACCGACTCCCGCAGCTTCCTGTCATATACCCGGCATGAATATTTCAGGAGAACTCTTTGTAATCTGCTTGGTAAGGATGTTGAGAACGGAGAAATCCCGTATGATATGGATATGTTGGGCAGGATGGTAGAAGATATTTGCTTTAATAATGCTTATCGCTATTTTAATTTTTCATACTATTAAAATT
>CAZIOB010000122.1:0-85950 GCA_964540755.1 uncultured Prolixibacteraceae bacterium
AATATGCATATCATTACTTGATAAAAAAGCTGACGGAATAAAAAGCCTGAAGATACCCCGGAAGATTTTCAGGACAGATAAATGGTTCAACCTGTTATCGATAATTATAATTATCATTTTTTCAGCTATTTATATTATATTTTGGTAAAGTATTACATTTAATTCAGCTATATACTATAATTGTGTGCGGGCAAAAGGAACAGTATCGTAAGTTGTAAATTTTCCTTTCAAATATTTCAGATATCCTGTAATTGAGATCATTGCAGCATTATCCATAGTATATTCGAATTTTGGAATATATACATTCCAGCCAAATTTTTTAGCATGAATCCCAATAGAATGTCTCAATTCCAGATTGGCTGACACGCCCCCTGCAAGTGTAATTTCACTGATACCTGTTTGTCTGGCTGCTTTCTTCAGTTTATTCATCAGAATGTCAACAATAGTGTGTTGAAGTGATGCGCACAGATCAGCCTTATTCTCTTCTATAAAATTTTTGTTTTCTTTCAGGTTGTCACGCAAAAAATACAAAAAGCTTGTTTTAAGTCCGCTGAAACTATAATCAAGTCCCTTAATCCGCGGCTTAGCAAATTCAAATCGCAACGGATCCCCACTTTTTCCAAGTTTTTCAATATGCGGACCCCCGGGATATGGCAGTCCCATGACTTTAGCACACTTATCAAATGCTTCACCTGCTGCATCATCTATAGTCTGGCCGATTACCTCCATATCAAAATAGTCACGCACAAGTATTATCTGGGAATTGCCCCCTGAAACAAGAAGACACAGAAAAGGAAATTCCGGAACATCTGATTCCTGATCATTATCCTTAATAAAAATCGCCAGAACATGTGCCTCCAGATGGTTTACTTCAATAAGTGGAACACCAGTAGCCAGCGAAAACCCCTTGGCAAATGAAGTACCCACTAATAATGAACCGAGTAAGCCGGGCCCCCTGGTAAATGCAACAGCCGAAATATCAGACTTGCTGATGCCGGCCTTTCTGATTGCCAGGTCAACCACAGGGATTATATTTTTCTGGTGGGCACGGGAAGCAAGTTCAGGTATAACTCCCCCGTATTCCTGATGTACATTTTGACTTGCAACGATATTAGATAATAAAATGCCGTTACGGGTAATTGCTGCGGATGTATCATCGCACGAGGATTCAATCCCTAATATATTAATTTCATTATTTTTATTTTTTGTCATATAATGGCTCATTATTTGCAGGTCAGATTAAAGGGTAATATTTCTGAAAACAGGTTATAATGTTAATAATAAAATATTGATAACTATAAAACAACACTAAATATTTCTAATTTTGTTTTACTGCTATAACGGATCAACTGATTTAAAGGAACAAAAATATTAAAAAAGGTGTAAAAATATTATTGATAGTCTTGGGATTACTGGCTGCATCGACGGCGGCAACATATATTTTCCTGCAAAACAGCAGAGTACAAACATTTTTAACCCGCCGGATAGCAAAAGAGATTTCCAAAAAGATAGATGCTAAAATCACTATCGGCAAGGTTGATATTGCCTTTTTTAAAAAGTTATTACTTAAAGATGTAGTAATAGAGGATCAGCAAGCAGATACACTTTTCTTCGTCGAGACAATCTCAGCTAAAATTGACAGCCTCAGGTTCCGCAGGAGGAAGATCGCAATAAACCGGTTGACTTTTAATAACAGTAGTTTCAATATTAAAAAATTTCCTGACGATAAATATAATTTCATTTTCATCAGGGATTCACTTCTTTCCGAACGTGAAAAACCTGAAGAATGGCAGATCTTCTGTAATGATTTCTTTTTCACTGAATCAAAAATTATCTATAATGATACTTCTAAGAAGATAAACAAAACAGTAACCCTTGGGGACTTTAATTTCGAAATCACTGACTTTAAATATATAAAAAATTATATAACGTTCAAAATCAACCGATTAATACTTAACGACAAAAATGGATTTGAAATAAAACAGTTAAATTCTGTTTTTACAGCTGAAGAAAATCAAATTACGCTTACCGATTTTACCCTTAAAACAGGCCGTTCAGATATCAGCAATTGTAAAATACAATTTGTGCTTCCACACGACAGTATTTCACGACAAAAATCAACTCAACTGGATCTCACCTTTTTACATTCAAAAATCAGCTTTTATGATATTGCTATGCTTTTCCCCGGATTAAAAGGGATGAATCAGGTTGTGGATTTCTCAGGCCGTATATTCGGTGACATGAACGATTTAAAGGGAAAAGACCTGACAATCAATACTGGTGATAACACATCTGCGGTACTGGATTTTTATGCAAACGGCATATCAAATCCTGACAACATGTATCTGTTTATTGATCTTAAAAGCTCCTGCACAACATTCAGTGACTTGAGCCGGATAAGGCTTCCCTACAAAGAAGGAAGTAATTATCTTAACTTTCCGGAATCTTTTTATGAAGCCGGGCTCCTCACCTATAACGGCAACTTTACAGGATTTCTTACTGATTTTGTGGCATATGGGACACTTGCCAGTGAAATGGGCATCTTAACTACTGACGTTTCTGTAGTGCCTGATGAGGAAGAAAGAATTATATACCGGGGCAAAATAGCAACAGAAAATTTTCTGCTGGGCAGGCTTTTTAATAACAAATCTTTGGGCAAAATAACTTTCGACGGAAGTGTTGATGGATTTTTCAATAAAATGACACAGTCACTGGCAGGTGCATTTGAAGGGGATATCAGACAGGTTGAAATAAACAGATATAATTACGAAAATATATATCTTGACGGCATTTTAAATAACAGGATGTTCGACGGACTGGTAATTGTAAATGATTCTAACCTGGAATTTGACTTTCTTGGAAAAATTAATTTGAATCCTGAAGTGCCGGATTTCGATTTCCGGATGGATGTAAAAAAAGCCATGCCCGGAAAACTAAACCTTAGCGACCTTTTCCCCGAAGCTGAGCTCTCATTTTCAATGAATGCAAATTTTTCCGGAAACAAATTGGATAACATGGCTGGCTCAATACTGGTTGAAAACGGTTCTTATAAAAACAGGAACGGAAAACTTGACCTTAAAGGTTTTGAACTGAAATCCATTATCAGCGGTACAAATAAATATCTGACATTAACATCTGATTTTTTTGATGTGGAAATTAACGGAAACTATTATTTTCAAAATATTGTCAATGCCTTCAGAAAAAGTTTTAATCCTTACCTGCCAGCTGTCACTTATGATGAACTACCAAAAGAAAATATATTCGGCTATCAGATAGATGTAAAAAACCTTGATGAGGTAGTGGAAGTATTTGCCCCGGGCTATAAAATAGAAACACCCTTTTTGCTCTATGGCATGCTCGATTCAGAAAAATCGGTCTTCGAGCTCAAAGGTAGTATTCCCGGATTGCGCAGTAAAAATATAATGATAAAAAATATTTTCATTGGCAACGGGCCTGAAGGCGGGGAATATTCTTCCAGGTTCAAATTTGGAGAAATGCTTTTGAAAAACGGGATGAACCTGCAAAATATAACTATAGACTCCCAAATTGATAATAATGAAATAAATAATCAGATTACGTGGGGAAATACAGGCAAAATAACATACAGCGGTATTGTTAAAACCAGGGCAACCTTTATGGAAAGAAAAGGTCAGTCATATCCCCATATAGCGATCCGGGGCTATCCTGCAGATATCTATATTGCCGATTCCCTCTGGAGGATAAATCCCTTTGAAGCCTGCATCGACAGCAGTTCAGTTGAAATAAACAATTTCAGGTTTTACAGCAGTGATCAGAGCTTCAGCCTTAATGGGAAAATCGGGACAGATTTATCCGATATTCTTACTGCCGAACTGGAAAATATTAAACTTGGATATCTTAGTTCATATCTTCAAAGAGAACTGCCTCTTGAAGGGATATTGACCGGTACTGCAGGGATAGTGGATTTTTATGGCACACGTAGGATTCTTTCTGACCTTACTATAAAAAATTTTAGTTTTAAGGATCAAAATATAGGCGATCTTTCATTTGTTCATCAGTGGAATAATTCTGAATCAGTTCTAAATTCAGAACTGAAGGTAAAAACTAATAATCGTGAAAGCCTCTATGCAAAAGGATATTATAAACCCGGTACAAAAGAACTACTTTATAATGCAGATTTCGATCATTTTTCTCTTGTCATACTTGAAACCCTGATAAGAAAAAATTTTTCCAATTTTCATGGAGATGCTACAGGAAAAATGAGGATACATGGTAATCAGGATAAAATACTTCTCGACGGAACCCTTGAAGGCTCTAATGCAGGACTTACCGTTGATTATATACAAGTGAGCTATAACTTTAACGATTCTGTCAGGTTCAGAGGTGATACAATTCATTTCGACAATATTGTCTTTCACGATGTGGCAGGTAACAGGGGAACATTTGGCGGAACTATTATTCATGATAATTTCAGAAATATGGATTATGATCTGTCAATAGTTTCGGATAAAATAACTGCTATAAATACCACCAGTGCAAATAACGAACAATTTTATGGCAAGGTAATAGCAGGCGGAAGACTTTTTATTACGGGACATGCAAGGGATGTGACACTGACCGGTTCTGCAACTACCAGGCAGGGAACAAGTGTGAATATAAATCTGGAAAACGAAAGTGAACTGGAACGTTATGATTTTATACAGTTCGTATCAACGGAAGATCCGGAGAGACAGGAGTTCCTTTTTCCTGAAGACAAGGATGAGGGTAATTTCAATCTTAACCTTACCATTCGTGCCACACCTGAAGCAAAAGCACAGCTTATTTATAATTCCCAGATAGGAGATGTTATTAAGGCACAGGGGGAAGGCGTTTTGGTATTCGGAATGGATAATGACGGTAATATTACATTGTCGGGAAACTATGCAGTTGAAAAAGGAGATTATCTTTTTACTCTTCAAAATGTTATTAATAAAAGATTTTCCATCGAACAGGGAGGAACCATAGAATGGTCGGGCGATCCATATAATGCAATCATAGATATCAGTGCTATATATAAACTTAAAGCATCCCTTTACGACCTGCTTGTCAACACTTATGATAATATATACCAAAGTCAGAGGATACCGGTGGAATGTAAAATACTTCTCTCGGAAGAACTTTCCAATCCTGTTATAGATTTTGAAATCAATTTCCCTTCCGTGGAAGACCGGCTGGTTGACGAGCTGCGTCAGTTCTTTAATACACAGGAAGAAATGAATAAACAAATACTCTCCCTGATTGTGCTCGGTAAATTTTATACCCCGGAATATCTGAGGGGGACTTATGAGGCACAGAATCCAAATCTTATCGGGACCACAGCCAGTGAACTGTTCTCTAATCAGTTAAGCAACTGGCTGTCGCAAATAAGCAATAATGTGGATATCGGACTTAACTACAGGCCCGGCAACCAGATAACAAATGATGAAATTGAGCTGGCATTGAGCACACAATTGTTTAACGACCGCGTGACAATAAACGGTAATATAGGTAATAATACCAATCCGAATACAGAAAATAACAGTCAGTTAGTAGGTGATTTTGAAGTTAATTTAAAACTTATTCCAAGCGGAAAGTTCAAATTCAAAGCTTATAACCGGTCCAACAACAACCTCATCTATGAAACAGCACCTTATACGCAAGGCATTGGCTTTTCAGTTTCAGAAGAATATAGTAACTTTAAGGATCTTCTTAACAGAATAACAGGAATTTTTAACAGAAAGGAGGATTGATGAACTCGTCAAAATAATTTTTTAAATTAATATTAGACATTGCGTGACTCGTTTCACAAAAAAAAAATGATTAAAATTTTCTTGTGAGCGTGAGGAACGAACGGTTCTATGAGTTCTCCGATTATTAATTTACTTATTTCTAATAAATTAAAAAAATTTTAAACGAATATGAAAAATAATTTCCGTCGTCGTGAGTTCATACGGGCCCTTTCACTCGGGACTGCACATCTTATGTTTTCAGGCCCGCTGTTTGCTGAGACTGCAAAATACCATTCAACCAATCCTGTTCAAAGGATAGAACTGGGGAACTCAGGGTTGAAACCTACCCTTATTGGTTTTGGAACAGGGGTGCATGCCACAAACCGCACCTCATCACTGACCAGGCAGGATAAAAATCTGAGCATTTCCATACTCCGTCACGCCTACGAGAGAGGTATAAGATTTTATGACTGTGCTGACACTTACGGTACTCACGGACTGGTAGCAGAAGCTTTGAAAGACAAGGACAGGGAAACATATTTGCTCTCATCCAAAATATGGGTAAGAAGCGGAGGAATCCCGGAGCCTGAAAGGCTTGATGCAGATAAGGTGGTAGAGCGGTTCAGGAAAGAACTGAACACCGATTATCTGGATCTTGTGCAGATCCATTGCATGGAAGATGGAAACTGGACAGATACTCAAAAAAGACAAATGGATATAATGGATAACCTTAAATCCAGAGGAATAATAAAAGCACACGGCGTTTCCGTCCATTCACTTGAGGCAATGAGTGCAGCTTTAAGGAGTCCCTGGGTAGATGTTATCCATGTCAGGATAAACCCATATGGAATTGCTATGGATAAACCAGATCCCATGGATGTTGTCGAGGTCATAAACCAGTTGCATACAGCAGGCAAGGGTGTAATCGGAATGAAACTCATAGGTAATGGGAAGCTTAGCAATGATAAAGATAAAATAGAGGCAGCTCTTAAATTTGTGCTCGGTCTTGGAAGCGTAAATATGATGATTATCGGATTTGATCAGATAGATCAGATAGATAATTATCTGGGCCTTGTTGAGAGGAAACTGGGAGAAATGTAATTATGATCATTTTAATGATGCTGTAATTGTGTTAAGTGTATTTTCCGGTCGTATTACGTTTGTAATATGTAAAATATTTTTTACATTTTCCCCTTTTGAATTCCGTAACATTGCACTTATTCAAATTAATTCCTAATATTGCAATCTTATATAAAATAAACCGGTATAATGACAACTATATGTTAGTTCTTTTATATAACTAACATAAAAAAGATATATAGACAATGAATTACGAAACAGTACATCACGGCCACAGAATTGAAACCTGACAGTTGGTGGGTCGGAGTTATTATGTCTCGTTTTCTAAAGATATGAAACCAGAAGGCTTGCCGGAAAAGGCAGGCTTTTTTTGTTATCCGCCTTTTTTATCTTTTTTATATAATACCGTTGAAAATAAAAAATTTTTAACAGATGAACGAAAAATTAAAAATCGCAATACAGACAAAAGGCCGTTTAAATGAAGATTCCATGACATTGATCCGTGAATCTGGAATTGAACTGACCCCGGGAAGAAGAAAACTTATCTCATCGGCAAAAAATTTTCCTGTTGAAACACTTTTTCTGAGGGATGATGATATTCCCCGTACAGTGGCTGACGGAGTTGCAGACGCCGGCATTGTGGGGGAAAATGAAGTTTTGGAAAAACAGGCTAATATTATTATTGCAAAAAGACTGGGATTTAGTAAATGCCGCCTTTCTCTTGCTATCCCAAAATCAATTAAATATGAGGGGCCTGATTTTTTCAAAGGAAAGAAAATAGCCACTTCTTATCCCGGGATACTTAAAAATTTTCTGGATAAAAAGAACATCAAAGCTGACATACATGTTATCACCGGCTCTGTTGAAATTGCCCCCGGCATAGGCCTGGCAGATGCTGTTTTTGATATTGTAAGTTCAGGATCAACATTAGTGAGCAATAGCCTTAAAGAAGTTGAAGTGGTTATTCATTCGGAAGCTGTTCTGATTAAACGTCCCGGATTAACAGAAGAAAAAGAGTCCATTTTAAAGGAATTAATATTCAGGATGGAGTCAGTATTGCGCTCTAAAGGTAAAAAATATATATTGCTTAATATATCTAATGAAAAAATCGGCGAAGTAGCACGCCTGCTTCCCGGAATGAAAAGCCCTACTGTTGTTCCTCTGGCCCAGGAAGGCTGGAGCTCAATGCACTCGGTAATTGATGAAAATGAATTTTGGGAAGTGATAGGAAAATTAAAAATGGCAGGGGCAGAGGGGATACTGGTAGTGCCTATAGAAAAGATGATATTTTAATTAATTCAGAGTATATGAAAACATTGATAAATCCCGGGGAAAACAGCTGGCAACAAATTATTAAGCGTCCTGTAAATGATGTTTCGGACTTCTACAAAAAGGTAGAGAATATTCTGGCTGAAATCAGACAAAACGGAACCAGGGCTCTTAAAAAATACACCCTTCAGTTTGATGGTGTTTATATAGACAACTTTGAAGTAACATCTGATGAGATACATGCGGCCCAAAAGCAGTTGGAACCTGACTTAAAAAAGGCCATTCATATAGCTGCAGAAAATATCGAAAAGTTTCATTCATCACAAAAAACAGAATTAAAAAAAATAGAAACAATGCCGGGTGTAACCTGTTGGCAAAAGGCTGTTCCCATTGAGAAAGCAGGTTTATATGTACCCGGGGGGACAGCCCCTTTGTTCTCCTCTGTACTTATGCTCGGAATACCTGCTAATGTTGCAGGGTGTAAAGAAACTGTACTGTGTACTCCTCCCGACAGGAATGGGAATATTAATCCGGCTGTTTTATATGCAGCTGAAGTATCACGAATAAAAAAAATATTCAAAATAGGCGGAATCCAGGCCATTGCAGCTTTAGCTTACGGAATTTCACCTATACCAAAAGTTGATAAGTTATTTGGCCCGGGGAACCAGTTTGTTACTGCCGCCAAACAACTAGTCAGCATGAACGACGTTGCAATCGACATGCCTGCAGGCCCTTCGGAGGTAATGATAGTAGCCGACAGCAGTGCAAAAGCTGAATATATTGCAGCAGACCTCCTGTCACAGGCTGAACACGGAGCCGACAGCCAGGTAGTATTATTAACAAATGACAGGGAATTGGTCGGGGAGGTAAAAAAACAACTAACAATTCAGATTGAAAATATCCCCAGAAAGAAACTGGCAGAAAAATCACTAGACAATAGTATGATAATCATTATGGAAGACAGATCACAAATTATCCCGCTGATAAATGCCTATGCCCCGGAACATCTCATCATTTCAACAGTTGATAGCTATGAAATTGCTGAACAAGTGGTTAACAGCGGATCAGTTTTTTTGGGCAATTATACTCCCGAAAGCGCAGGTGACTATGCCTCGGGAACTAACCATACCCTGCCTACCAATGGCTGGGCAAAATCATACAGCGGAGTGAACCTCGACAGCTTTATGAAAAAAATAACCTTTCAGAAAATATCAGAAAATGGATTAAAAACAATTGGCCCTGTTATTGAGACCATGGCTGCATCTGAGCAGCTTGAGGCGCATAAGAATGCTGTAACTATCAGGCTTAATGACATTAACAAATAATACCTTTGAAAATAATAAATTTTAATCACATGAACCTGAATAGCTTATTAAGGAATAACATAAAGAACCTGCAGCCTTATTCTTCAGCACGTGATGAATACTCAGGAGAAGCAATGGTGTTCCTGGACGCAAATGAAAGTCCTTTTAACCAGCCTTATAATCGTTATCCTGATCCCCTGCAGAAAAAACTAAAGGAAAGGATCACATCCCTGAAAAACGTCGGTGAAGGACAAATCTTCCTGGGTAATGGAAGCGATGAGGCTATTGATCTGCTAATTAGGGCATTTTGCGAACCGGGAGAAGATAATATTGTGACTATTGATCCTACTTATGGTATGTACAGTGTCGCAGCCTCTATTAATAATGTGGGCGTTATTAAAGTATCCTTAAAGGAAAATTTTGAACTGAATACCAGTCTGCTGATAAAATCAACAAATGAAAGAACCAAACTTGCCTTCATCTGTTCACCAAATAATCCAACCGGTAATGCTTTTGAAAAGAATGACTTACTTGAATTTACCGGCGCCTTTCAGGGCATTGTTGTTATCGATGAGGCATACACAGACTTTGCTCCCGGAAAATCTCTCCTTCCCCTTCTTGATAAATTCGATAACCTGGTAATCTTACAAACATTTTCCAAGGCATGGGGACTGGCCGGGATCCGTTTGGGAATGGCTTTTGCAGCACCGGAAATTATTTCAATTCTCAATAAAATAAAATACCCTTATAATCTTAACATTCTTACCCAGAAAAAAGGGCTTGAATTGATAAAAGACCGGGAACAGGTAAATGAATGGGTGAAAATAATTATAAAAGAACGGTCAAAAATGGCAAAACTGCTCAATGAGCTTCCCTTTGTTGAACGTGTTTATCCGTCTGATGCCAATTTTCTCCTGGTAAAGATGCATGATGCAAGGGGAATTTACCAGTATCTTACTGAACGGGGAATAATAGTACGTGACCGTTCAAAAATCAATCTGTGCGGAGAAAGTTTAAGGATCACAATAGGTTCACCTGAAGAAAATGAGCAGTTGATTAAAGCATTAAATGATAACAGATAAATTTTTGTACTTGGATAAAAAAAAGTCAGATATTTCAGGCAAATGAATTACAGAACTTTATAAATTCGCGAAGCCGTGGAAATGATAAGGATAGCAATTGAAAAAAGTTTTTGTGAGATAGTAATACCAATGCAACGGCGATTGTTAAATTTTAACCAGCTTTAAAAACTGATAATTAAAAATTTTAAAATGGTGAAAATATTGTTTATAGACAGAGACGGAACATTGATCCATGAACCTGAGGATGAACAAATAGACTCCCTCGAGAAACTGGAATTCATTCCAGGCGTCTTTCATAATCTTTATATGATCAAAAAAAATCTGAGTTACAAACTTGTTATGGTCAGTAATCAGGACGGATTAGGGACCGGATTGTTTCCTGAAGAAAACTTTTGGCTGGCACACAATAAAATGCTTAAAGCGTTTTCAAACGAGGGGATTATTTTCGATGATATTCTTATAGACAGGAGCCTTCCGGCCGACAATGCCCCAACGCGGAAACCGCGCACCGGCATGCTGGAAAAATATTTAAAAGGTGATTATGATCTGGCCGGGAGCTTTGTTATAGGCGACAGACTGACAGATATAGAGCTGGCAAAAAATCTTGGTGCCAAAGGCATTTTACTGAATAACGGAGACTTGTCAGGGGAACTTGAAAAAAAAGGGTTGGCAGATAACTGTGTTCTCATATCCAATGACTGGAATGATATATATAATTGTGTTGCCGCTCCGGAGAGAAAGGTAAAGATCAGGCGAACTACAAAAGAAACTGATGTGCAGGTGGAACTCAATCTTGACGGATCGGGTGTCAGTAATATTACAACAGGCCTTAACTTTTTCGATCACATGCTGGAACAAATATCCCGCCACTCAGGCCTTGATATAAATATAACGGTAAAAGGAGACCTGAAAGTGGATGAGCACCATACTGTTGAAGATACCGCCCTTACCCTGGGCGAGGCATTCAAAACAGCTATAGATGACAAAAAAGGTATGAACAGGTATGGATTCTGCCTGCCGATGGATGATTCGCTGGCACAGGTAGCTATCGACTTTGGAGGACGTCCGGGACTGGTATGGAAAACAGAGTTCCGCCGCGAAAAAGTGGGAGATGTTCCAACTGAAATGTTTAAACACTTTTTCAAATCATTTTCTGATGCAGCTCTTTGTAATTGTTATATAATTGCAGAAGGCGAAAATGAACACCATAAAATCGAAGCTGTTTTTAAAGCATTTGCCAAATCCCTGGGCATGGCAGTAAAAAGGGATCCGGGCAATTTTCAGCTTCCTTCCACAAAAGGAATATTATAATAACGGATCAAGAATGATTAATTATTTAATTTTTTAACGTATGAAAACCATCAAACCTTTGCGGGAAAAGAAGAATACGGCCATCCTGCTGATCCATTGTCCTGACAAACAAGGAATACTGGCAACAGTGACGGAGTTTCTTAACAAGAACCAGGGAAATATTATTTACCTTGATCAACATGTTGACCGGGAAGAACATATTTTTTATATGAGGGTGGAGTGGGAACTTGAATATTTTTCTATTCCCCAGGATAAGATAGGTGAATACTTCAATACATTGATAGCTAATCCGCTGGATATGACATGGAAATTATATTTTTCATCCCATGTACCCAATATGGCATTATTTGTATCAAGAATGCCTCACTGCCTTTTTGATATTCTGGCACGTTATACAGCTGGCGAATGGGATGTTAAAATCCCTGTGATAATAAGTAATCACGAAAAGCTGAAACCTGTTGCTGCCCGTTTCGACATAGAGTTTCACCATTTCCCCATAACCAGTGAAAATAAAAAGGAGCAGGAGCAAAGAGAACTGGAATTACTTAAAGAAAAAAATATTGATTTCATTGTGTTAGCCCGTTATATGCAAATTCTTTCTGAAGATTTTATAAATGAGTATCCAAACAAAATAATAAATATCCATCACTCTTTCCTGCCCGCCTTCGCAGGGGCCAAGCCATACCATGCGGCTCATGACCGCGGGGTAAAAATTATCGGAGCTACAAGTCACTATGTTACAAGCGAGCTCGATGCAGGACCTATTATTGAGCAGGGAGTGACGAGATGCAGTCATGTTGACACAGTGCAGAACCTGATACGGAAAGGACGCGACCTGGAAAAAATCATTCTTTCCCAGGCAGTATATAAACACCTGCAAAGAAAAATCCTCGCTTATAAAAACAGGACTGTTGTATTCAACTAGTAAACGATGACCGGCTAATAATGAATATTGTAATAATAAAATATAATGCAGGAAATATAATATCGGTTAAGAATGCGCTTTACCGTCTTGGCATTAATGCAGAAATAACTTCTGACCCTGAAAAAATAAAAAAAGCTGATAAAGTTATCTTCCCCGGTGTAGGGGAAGCGGCTACAACAATGAAATATCTCCGCTTGCACAAAATGGACGAATTGATAATATATCTGAAACAACCTGTGCTTGGAATTTGTCTCGGACTTCAGCTTTTGTGCTCATATTCTGAAGAAGGAAACACAAAATGCCTCGGAATCTTTAATGAAGAAGTTAAAAAATTTTCACCCGGTGCCGGCAAAGAATTCATCACAAAAGTACCACATATGGGTTGGAACTCTATTTATAATTTAAGAAGTTCCCTGTTCTCCGCCAATATGGAGAAAAAATATGTATATTTCGTGCATTCCTACTATGCAGGAGTTGGTGAACACACAGCTGCTGAATGTAATTACATAATCCCTTTCAGTGCCGCATTACAAAAAGATAATTTTTATGCTGTGCAGTTTCACCCTGAGAAAAGCGGAACTGTTGGTTCTGATATCCTTGCTAACTTTTTAAAACTCTAACAGTAATAAAATGGACAAATTAACAATTATAAAAGCTGGCGGCCAAATAGTCGAAGATCCCGGCTCATTAAATTTCCTGATGGACCAGTTCATAAAAATCTCCGGTCAAAAAATATTAATACACGGAGGAGGCCGCACAGCAACCACTCTGGCAGAAAAGCTGGGCATAGAATCCCGTTTAGTGAATGGAAGGAGGGTTACCGGAAAAGAGATGCTGGATGTCGTAACTATGGTTTATGGCGGACTGATTAACAAAAAAATTGTAGCAGGCTTGCAGGCTCGCGACTGCAATGCATTAGGACTAACAGGTGCTGATCTGAATTTCATAAGCGCCAGAAAACGTCCGGCACAGGAAATTGATTATGGTTATGTGGGCGATGTGGAAGCTGTTAACACCCGTGAGCTGAAAATTCTTTTGAATGAGAATGTAGTGCCTGTCGTTGCTCCACTTACTCATGACGGCAAGGGTAATATTCTGAATACTAATGCCGACACTATAGCCTGCGAAATAGCTATTGAGCTGGCCGGATATTTTCAGGTCTTTCTCTTCTATTGTTTTGAAAAGAAAGGTGTACTGACGGATCCTGATGATGAAAATAGTATTATCCGGGAAATTGATAAAATAACATTCCAAAGATACGTAAGTGAAGAGATCATAACTACAGGGATGATACCCAAGCTTGAGAATGGGTTTCGTGCTAAAAGTAACGGCGTCAGGGAAGTTCTTATAACCAATACAGAAGAAATGACCAACGGAAGGGGTACAAGATTAATATAATATCGGAGCCTTCATATTATTGCCCGGAAACTCAGAATATATTCTTCACTTTCTCAAAAAATGATTTATCTTCTGAGGAGGGGCCTCCCTGGAAAGAAGGAGAATTCAGTAATTTTTCAATATACCTCTGCTCTTCGAAATTCAGCTTTTTGGGTATCCACACGTGGACCCTTACAAGAAGGTCTCCTTTCCCGTAGCCATTTACATCAGGCAATCCTTTCCCGCGCAAACGCAATATTTTTCCTGGTTGGGTACCCGGTTCAATCTTAACTTTAACTTTGCTTTCCACTGTTGGTATTTCGGCTGTTGTTCCAAGGGTTATTTCCGGAAATGATAAAAACAGATTATAGATCAGATTATTTCCGTCGCGTATCAGATCAGGATGTTCTTCTTCAGTTATTACAACAAGCAGGTCACCGCTTATACCACCGCGTCTTGCTGCATTACCCTTTCCTGACACGTTCATCTGCATTCCCTCGCCCACGCCGGCGGGAATTTTGACTTTTATTATCTCCTCGTCACGAACCACCCCCTCTCCTGCACATGCCGGACACTTATCGGTAATTACTCTTCCCTCTCCATTACAGGTAGGACATGTTGAGGTAGTCTGCATTTGTCCCAAAAGAGTGTTGGTAACCCTTGTCACACGACCTGAGCCACGGCAGGTTGGACAAGTAGAATAAGAAGTGCCGTCTTTGGCGCCCGTACCCCCACACTTATTACACTTTATGTATTTCTTTACTTTTAACTTCTTTTCAACACCATTTGCGATTTCCTTCAAATTCAGTTTAACTTTTACTCTGAGATCCGATCCCCTGGCTACGCGACGTCCTCCTCCCGAAGATCGTGTACTGCCAAATCCGCCAAATCCGCCAAAATGACCGCCAAAAATATCACCGAAAGCAGAAAAAATATCCTCTATATCTGAAAATCCACTGAAACCGCCGGCTCCACCGGCAGCGCCTCCTATTCCGGCATGGCCAAACTGGTCGTATCTCTGTTTTTTCCCGGGATCACGAAGTACCTCGTACGCCTCTGCAGCCTCTTTGAATTTCTCTTCAGCTTCCTTATCACCGGGATTTTTATCAGGATGATACTGAAGCGCCTTTTTCCGGTATGCTTTCTTGATTTCCTCGGCCGAGGCCTCCCTGCTCACTCCTAAAACTTCGTAATAATCTCTTTTTGCCATTGTCAACTAATGATTTATTCTCCTACAACAACTTTGGCAAAGCGAATCACTTTGTCGCTAAGAATATAGCCTTTCTGGATAACTTCTACAACTTTGCCCTTAAGTTTTTTGTCGTCCACAGGTATCTTTGTCAATGCTTCATGATGATCTACATCAAAATCTTTATGCAAAGCTTCAATTTCTTTTACATTGTTCTGTTTTAAAAAATCTTTGAATTTACTGTATATGAGCAAGGTGCCCTGCTTGGCAGATTCATCATCTGAAATTTCTTCCATTGAATCGATAGCCCTCTCGAAATCATCTATAATTGGCAATATTCCTGTCAACACAGATTCTCCGCAGGATTTGATTAAATCTGCTTTTTCACGCAGGGTACGACGGCGGAAATTATCATACTCAGCCTGTAAACGCAAATGCCTGTCTGATAATTCATCAAGCCTCGATTCCAATTCTATAATCCTTTCTTCTTTTTCATCCTTTACAGATTCTTCTGTTTCCTCTTCAACATTTTCTTCTTCTTCAACATCCTTAACATCTGTGTCATACTCTGCATCAGCGCCTTCTCCGGATTTTCGGGAAGGATTTTTTCCTTTAAAAACTTCTTTATTTTCTTCCTCTAAAGTATTATTCTTTTTTTCTTTCACCTCTTTTTTTTCTTCTATATTACTATTCTTTCTTTCTTTTGCCATAACAACAGAATTTATATGATTCTATGCTTTACAAATAATTTGCCATGATGATATAAAAGACAATTTGACACCCTTATAAAATCCTTGATGATCTTTCTGGATGATTTTTTGGGGAGTCTTTTGTTCTTTTAAGAATTACACTGAAAACAGCAGGTCCCCTGCCATTACTAAAATCCGTATTCTTATATTTCTTAAAACCATTCACAGCAGTGGAATTTTCTATCCGGCAGGGCTTAAATAACAGATCTTCTCATTATGCATAAAATTATTCACGGCTTATTCTTGCTCCTATACTGTTTAATCTATTCTCGATATTTTCATAACCACGGTCAATTTGCTCTATATTGTCAATAATACTAACTCCCTTTGCCGACATTGCGGCAATCAGCAACGCAATGCCTGCTCTTATATCAGGAGAGGTCATTTTAGTTGCTCTTAGACAATGTTCCCTGTTCAGTCCTATAACCGTCGCCCTGTGCGGGTCACATAAAATGATCTGAGCTCCCATATCTATTAACTTATCAACAAAAAACAAACGGCTCTCAAACATCTTCTGATGGATGAGAACACTTCCTTTTGCCTGGGTGGCCACAACAAGAAAAACACTCAGCAGATCGGGTGTAAGGCCGGGCCAGGGGGCATCAGAGATCGTCATGATAGATCCGTCAATATATGTTTCAATCTCATAATGGCCGGTGTTCCTTACAATCAAATCATCACTCTTTTGCTCAACATTTATACCAAGCCGCCGGAAGGAAGCAGGTATAATTCCCAGATATTCAGATCTGACATTTTTGATCGTAATATCAGAGGCTGTCATGGCTGCCAGTCCGATGAAGCTGCCCACCTCTATCATGTCAGGAAGAATATTATGGACACACCCTTTAAGGGAGTCTATGCCGGTAATTGTAAGCAAATTTGAACCTATGCCTGAAATCACGGCTCCCATGCTCACAAGCATTTTGCAGAGCTGCTGAATATAAGGCTCACATGCGGCATTATAGATAGTCGTAGTTCCATTGGCAAGGACAGCAGCCATCAGGATATTGGCAGTACCTGTTACTGATGCTTCTTCGAGCAACATATTTGCCCCTGTCAGCCTTGAAGCTGAAACCGAATAATATTTATTCTGAACATCGAATTTAAATGAAGCTCCTAATTTTTCCAGTCCCGTGAAATGTGTATCTATTCTCCTTCTTCCAATTTTATCACCCCCGGGATGAGGTATAAATGCAATCCCGAAACGTGCAAGCAATGGTCCTGTAATCATTACAGATCCTCTCAAACCGGTTGCCTGAACAGCAAAATCCCGGGTTTTGAGATAATCAATGTTAATATTTGAAGCATTTAATAAATAACTCCCTTTCTGCAGGCGCTTAACCTTAACTCCCAGTCCTTTCAGGATTTCAATCAACATTATTACATCCCTTATCTCAGGAATGTTGTTAATAGTGATATCCGAAGAAGTTAAAAGAGTTGCACACAACACTTCAAGAGCTTCGTTTTTTGCCCCCTGGGGCTCTATACTGCCCTGCAGCTGATGACCTCCTTCAATACTAAATGATGCCATTTAAGGATGAAATAGATTATTTCTTCTTCTTTTTCTTTTTCCCTGACTGAAATTTCATATCCATAAGCTTAAGATCCGGCGGTACTTTAATTTTGTGACCAGAAAGCTCTTCGATATCTCTTAAAATTTTTTCATCATCAACTGAATCCTTATTCCACGCCAAATATAACTTTTTCATCTGGTTAGCAATCTGTTGAATCAGGATCCGTTGTTTTTCCCCCTCCATTTCCGGCACAGCATCGATCATTTTAGTAATGATCAGTCCGTAATGACGATATTTTAAATCATGCTGATTATATGGCACCCTCGACGGCTTTTCTCTTAAAATGGCAGCCGACGGCAATTCATACGGATAATCTATGTCGAGTTTAAAATCTGTCATTATAGCCAGATGATCCCAAAGTTTATGTTTAAATTCAGGAACATCCCTGAGATAAGGATATAAATTGCCCATCACATCAACTACTGTTTGGGCAGCCTGATTACGTTTTTGCCTGTCCTCTATAGTAAGCAGATGATTTACCATATTCTGTATATTTCTGCCATATTCAGGCATAGGAAGCTTCTCGCGTTTTGTATTATAATCCATAATAAATGTATTTGCAAATAACTTTTGTCTGTCTGTTAATTTAGCTGACAGGGGTATGCCATTTACCGCAGGCATTGCCCGTCAACTGATGCTCCGGCATGGATTCACAGTGTTGGATGACAGCCGGATAAAAGCAAGCGGTAATTTAGTAATACAATGCAAAACTAATGATTTCTTTGCAATAGACAATTATCGTATTGATTTTTATGAATCTCCTTAACCTTTGATTTTCAGTTTAGCATATTTGAGTAACAATTGCTTCTGGCCTGTTTCATTGAACAGCACAATTGCCTTCTTTTGCGGATAAACACCTTCAACCTTTATAACTTTGCCTGTTCCGAATCTTTGATGTTCAACTAACATTCCTACCCTGACCTTATCAGGATCGTCACCCTTATATTCATCGCTTTTCCCTTTTCCCGGATTATTGTGTTCTAATCTGCCCGGTTTTGACAATCCCCCGTGATGTTGCCTGTTCCCGGGAAAATTAATTGACGGGGATTTGGAAAAAGCACGCCCGGGATGGTTCATATTACCTTCAGGCACCATACCGTCCAGAAATTTTTTATCCATTTCAAGCAGAAACCGGCTGGGAGTGCAAAAATCGAGCTTCCCCCACCGATAGCGCTGATTTGCGTATGTAAACCATACATTCTCCATAGCACGGGTCAGGGCTACATAAAACAGTCGCCTCTCCTCCTCCATAGCTTCTGCGGATCTTTTTTCTTCAGCCTGGGAAGAGGGGAAAAGTTTTTCTTCGAGCCCCGCAACAAATACATTTTTAAACTCAAGACCTTTAGCTGAATGAATTGTCATTAGAGTGACCTTGTTATTGTCCTCATCATTTTCAGTATCCTGATCAGTCAATAAAGCTACCTCTTCCATAAAATTACCCAGCCTTACCGGACGTCCTTCTTCGAGGGCATTCAGACTGAATTCCCGGATCCCGTTCAGCAGCTCCTGTATATTATCATGCCTGCCTATACCTTCAGGGGATCTGTCACTGTGCAGGTCTTTAAGTATGCCGGCTTTCTCTGCAATAAACATCCCGGCCTCATAAGCATCTGTCTCTTTAACCTTTTCTGTAAATCCGTTAATCAGTAATACAAAATTCAGGAGTCTGGTAATAGTTCCCCTATTTAAACCTGCCTGATTTCCCCCCGGGAGCCGGGTAATAATATTCCATATAGAAGTTTCGGCATTCATTGCCACTGTTTCAAGCTTATACAAAGTAGTCTGGCCAATCCCCCTGCCGGGATAATTAATTATCCGCTTCAATGCTTCATTATCAGAATTATTAATTACCAAACGGAAATAGGCGAGTAAATCCTTTATCTCTTTTCTCTGATAGAAACTCAATCCTCCGTATATCTTATAAGGAATATTGTTTTTACGTAAAGCTTCTTCAAAAATCCTTGACTGTGCATTGGTACGGTATAAGATAGCATAGTCGCTGTTTTTGTAGTGGTCACGAAGTTGTGTCTCGGCAATCTCCCTGGCGACACTGAAACCTTCCTCATTATCTGTAAGGGCAGAGATCACTTTGATAGATTTCCCTGCGCTTTTCTCAGAAAAAACTTTTTTAGATATCTGCATCTTATTTCTTGCTATAATGCTGTTGGCTGCACTTACTATAGTTCTGGTTGACCGGTAATTTTGCTCCAGCTTGAATATTTTATGATCAGGATAATCAGACTGAAAGTTAAAAATATTTTCAATTCTTGCTCCACGGAATGAATAAATACTCTGAGCATCGTCGCCAACAACACAAATATTTTTGTGAACCGCTGCAAGTCTCTTTATAATCAGATATTGTGCATAATTAGTATCCTGATACTCATCAACCAATATATAATTAAATCTTCCCTGGTATTTATTCAATATTTCCGGATGGTCACGGAAAAGAATATTGGTCTTTAAAAGAAGATCATCGAAATCCATAACCCCCGACAGACAGCACCTCTTAACATATTCCCTGTATATTTCGGAAATTGCCGGCATGCGCATATTCCTGTCAGTATCCCTGATCTCAAAATTATTAGCATAAGCAGCCGGAAGTATCAGATTGTTTTTTGCCATAGATATCCGGGATGCCACAATTCCAGGTTTATAAGTTTTGTCATCAAGTTTAAAGCTTTTTATGATGCCCTTAAGCAAATTTTTACTGTCCTGGGCATCAATAATCGTATAGTTAGCGGGAAATCCAATTATGTGATGCTCTGTTCTTAATATCCTGGCAAAAATTGAATGAAATGTCCCCATCCACAAATATCTCGCTGTATCTTCACCGGCAACGCCCGAGATCCTTTCCTTCATTTCACGGGCTGCTTTGTTGGTAAAGGTTAGGGCAAGAATTTCATATGGCCGGATACCTTTTTTCAACAAATGGGCTATACGGTATGTAAGAACACGTGTTTTGCCGGATCCTGCACCGGCAATTATCAAAGCAGGGCCTTCTGTTTGTACCACCGCTTCGTACTGGGCTTTATTCAATTCTTTAAGATAATCAGACACCGCGAATACTTTTAAAAATTAAGTGCAAAAATAGAAGTTGTTGTTCAGAATAATAAGTTTTTAATGTTAACAAAACAATTTAATAAAAATTATACGTTAATATTGTAGCCTAAAGTACAATATAGTTTATGAACAAAAAAATCAGCATATATATATCTTTTATCTTTTTTTTCTTTTTCAGCCTGCCCGTCTTAAAAGCTCAGCTTTCAGCCCCGGGGTCAAGCGGTAGTACCGGAACATCCTATCCCGTATTTCAGGCAAAGGACAGCATCTTCATTTTTTGTTCCCAGAACGGTGCAAACAGTGAAGGAGTGCTGGAGGCTCAAACATTGATGCAGGGCACAAAGACTTTTTTATGGGAAAAATATAATCCTGTATCTTCTGATTTTGAATTTTATTTTTCAGAGAGTACTGAAAACCTGAGTTCAATGATTTCAGGACTTGAAGACGGATGTTACCGGGTCACAATTAGTCAGGGAGAATCTGGTGAGATATACAGGGCATGGTCATTGACTGATCACATTTCCGCAAATGCAAAAGTAACCAGTTCCAACTGTCAATCTTTTATACTTGACGGATCATATGATACTGAACCCATGATCTACTACGATCTTTCAAATAATGAGCAATTAGAACTGATCAGGACTATTAATGCAGAATGGAAACAGGAAGAAGCAACTATTGCGAGAGTTCTCAAGCCACAGATCTTTGATCTTCCTTATAATGATACTGAATATACCCTGAGGGTTTACGACCAGTTTGGATGCGAAGCTATTGCTACCGTTTTGTACCAGTCTGTTGTAACAAAAGCAGAATTCACTGCCGATCCGCAACAGGGCGAAGCCCCACTGACGGTTAACTTTAATAACCAGTCAGTTAATGGCGATCAATATGAGTGGTTCTTTTTCCGTAATCTTGATGAGATAAAAAAAGAATCGGAGAATACAGACCAGCCGGTTGACAGTATAATGGTTGTTGCCTATGATCAAAATCCGGTTTATACTTATGAAAATTCGGGGATGTACCAGGTTAAGCTGGTCTCCAAAAATATTTCAGATAGTATTACATGTGCCGATACGACTTATCTGGAAGATTATATAATTGTGGATACTTCATTTGTGGCTGTACCAAATGTTTTCACTCCTAACGGGGATGGCTACAATGACCTTTTTGTCGTTAAGTTCTGGTCAATGAAAAACATTAAAATACAGATTTTCAATCGTTGGGGGAAACGGATACATTTCTGGGAGAGTGATGATGTCAGAGGTTTTGAAGAAACTTATACACAAACAGTATGGGACGGCCGGCTAGGCGGCCGTTTTGCCAGTCCGGGTGTATATTATTATGTAGTTGAAGGGATGGGGCGCGATGATAAAAGAAGAAAAGCCCATGGCTTCTTTCATTTATTCAGGGACAAGAATTAACAGAATCATATCCAACCTTGTGATCTTCCCGCAAGGTTACATAGTTTGTAAAGAATCCGGGCTCCAACATTGGCATCCCATTCGGAATTTCCTGTTTCACAAAGGTCGAAGCCTATTATTTTCCTTCCGCTTTCAACAAGTTTTTTCAGGATAAATATTAGTTCAAAAAATTCCATTCCCCCGGGCACCGGAGTTCCTGCATGCGGGCACAATTTAGGATCTAAACCGTCAACATCTATGCTTATATAAACATTCGCAGGAAGTTGATCTACAATCTCATGACATTGCTTATCCCAATCCATACCCCTAAAACGATTTTCTTTCATTTTCTGGTCGAAAAAAACGGAAATCCGGCCATGCTCCGCTTTAACTCTTTCCATCTCTTCCTCACAATAATCACGGATACCAACCTGAACCAATTTTGAAATGGCCTCTTCCCTGAGAATATTATTAAAAACCGATGCATGAGAATATTGAAATCCTTCGTAACATTTGCGTAAATCCATATGCGCATCAACCTGCAGAATACCGAAACTGTCATATTTCCCAAGCAAAGCTTTTGCCAATCCATACATCACACTGTGGTCTCCTCCCACTATTCCTGCAATTTTACCGGAATTGATAATTTTTTTTGATTCTTTATATACTTTTTCATTAACATCGCGACATTCAGCATTAATATTATTCAGAACTTTCATCTTTGAAGGATCCTTTTTAACATCCCCCCCGTTTTCAAGAAAATTTATATAAGATTGAGCTGCAGGCCTCAGCACGTTTCTTTTACGGAATACAGACTCATCTGCCTTTTGCATATAAATGCCAAGTTCCCATGCCCCCGTAATATCAATATCCTCCAGATCGATTTGTAAAGATGCCTCCCGGACAGCTTCCGGTGCACAGGCAGTCCCTTCTCCATAAGATACAGTAACATCCCATGGAACCGGTAATAAAATAACATTGGCTGTTTCTGCCGTAAAAGGAAGCCCGATAAAATTGAAATTCCTCATCGCGGGCCCGCCGGGATTAAAAATTTCATTTAAATTTTTCTCATCCATATATTTATGCTGTTAAATTTATAATATAACAGATATGTTTAAATTTTTATAATCACCTGTAAACACAAAATATGACTATGATGAGTTCTATCTCATATTTTTAAAAAATCACAATGAGATAATATTTTTTGATTAAAAAAGATGCCCGTCTCATTTTAGATTTTCAGGTAATATACAAAAAAAATATTTATCTAAAATTAATTTGCTTTTAGCTTATAAAAACGTATATTTTTGTATTTGCTTATAATGAAGGGCCCGGTTATCTATATATCATATACTGACAATTACACATATTTGATAATTCATCAGGCAGCAATAACCGGTCTTAAGACTTATACTGGAAACGAAAATGTTTATTCAATTGAGAAACAAGTAATAAAATAACTTATTAAAAAATATGTAATATTATGAGCAGACTATTAATAATTGGTGCCGGCGGCGTAGGAAGAGTTGTGGCAGCAAAATCAGCTGATAATCCTTCTGTTTTTTCTGATATAATGCTTGCCAGCCGGACATTGTCAAAATGCGATATTATTGCAGGCGAAGTAGGCAAAGGGCGGATACAGACTGCACAGCTTGATGCAGACAATGTTTTTGAAGTAGTGCGCTTAATAAACCGGTTCAAACCTGAAATCGTCATTAATGTTGCACTTCCCTATCAGGATCTCTCCATAATGGATGCTTGTCTCGAGACCGGCGTGCATTACCTTGATACAGCAAATTATGAGCCCAGAGAGGAAGCCAGGTTTGAATACAAATGGCAGTGGGAATATAACGACCGGTTCAGGGAAAAAGGACTGACAGCTGTTTTGGGCTGCGGATTCGATCCGGGCGTGACCAATATCTATACAGCTTATGCTGCCAAACATCATTTCGACGAGATACATTATCTTGACATTGTTGACTGCAATGCAGGAGAACATGGAAAGGCATTTGCCACAAACTTCAATCCTGAGATAAACATACGGGAAATTACCCAAAAAGGTAAATACTGGGAAGAAGGGCGATGGATAGAAACTGAACCACATGAAATAAAAAAGGTACTGAACTATCCTGATATCGGCCCCCGTGATTCCTACTTAATCTTTCATGAAGAACTTGAATCCCTGGTTAAAAATTTTCCTACTTTAAAAAGAGCCCGTTTCTGGATGACGTTCGGACAGGAATATCTCACCCATTTGAGGGTTATACAAAACATAGGAATGGCGGGTATAAAACCGGTAAACTATAAAGGAACTGATGTCATTCCCCTGGAATTCCTGAAACACGTTCTTCCGGATCCCGGGGAACTTGGAAAAAATTATGTGGGAGAGACATCAATAGGCTGTCGCATAAGGGGATTGAAAGATAACAGAGAAAAAAACTGTTATATCTGGAATAACTGCAGTCATCAGAAAGCATATCATGAAACAGGTACCCAGGCAGTTTCTTATACTACCGGCGTTCCTGCAATGCTTGGGGCAATGATGATCATTACAGGAAAATGGAAAGGGAAAGGGGTATTCAATGTAGAACAGTTTGATCCCGACCCTTTTATGGAAAAAATCGGTGAATACGGACTGCCCTGGAATGAAAAAATAAACACTGACCTGGAGATGTAAATAATCCCAGGTTGAAAATAATGGCTGTTTTTTCTTAATTGTTTAACCGACTATTAATTATTTCTGAATTGGACTATTCAAAAATAGCTTCACCTGCCTTTATAGTAGATGAAAAATTACTTCGTAAAAACCTGCAGCTGCTAAAAAGTTTACAGGAAGAGGCCGGGATTAATATCCTGCTGGCCTTTAAGGGTTTTGCTTTGTGGAAGGTTTTTCCGTTAATAAGAGAATATCTGAAAGGCGCTGCTGCAAGCTCTTTATATGAAGCAAGGCTCTGCTATGAAGAGATGAAAACATATGCCCATGTTTATTCCCCCGCTTATCTGCTGGATGATTTCAAAGATTTGTTAAAATATAGCAGCTATATTGTGTTTAATTCCTTCAACCAGTTTCAGAAATTTTATCCCCTTACTCATACAGCAGACCATCACATTTCATGCGGTATAAGGATTAATCCCGAATTCTCCGATGTCAAAACCGGTTTATATAATCCTGCATCAACCGGCTCAAGGCTCGGAGTGGGCAGCAATGAATTTCCCGAAAATCTTCCCGAAGGAATTGAGGGGTTACACTTTCATGTGCTGTGCGAATCTGACTCTTACAGCCTGGAAAAAGTGCTGAAACACGTGGAAAATAAATTTGGCCGGTTCCTGCATATGGTAAAATGGATAAATATGGGCGGCGGGCATCTTATAACCGGCGAAGGCTACGACTGTCAGCATCTCATTGGACTGCTGCAAAAATTCAAATCCACCTATAATACGGATATTATCCTTGAACCCGGAAGCGCCGTTGCCTGGAATACCGGATTGTTAGTATCCACTGTTCAGGATGTGGTCACACACAAAGGGATCAAAACAGCCATACTGGACGTATCATTTACCGCACACATGCCCGACACACTGGAAATGCCTTATCGTCCCGCAATAATCGGGACTTCTGATCCCCATGAAAAAAGTGAATATCTTTACCGGCTTGGAGGCAGTAGTTGTCTTGCAGGTGACTATCTGGAAGAATATCACTTTAACCGGGCGCTTAAACCGGGAGATAAGGTTATCTTTAAAGATATGGCACATTACACTATGGTTAAGACAACTATGTTCAACGGAGTAAAACATCCGTCAATAGCCATACTTACAGAAGAAGGGCAAATAAAAACTGTCAGGGAATTTCACTATGAGGATTATAAAAACAGGTTGTCATGAAAGGTGTATAAAAATAAGAAGGATGGGCTCAACAACCCATCCTTTTCTCATTAAACTAACTAACCTAACTAAACCTAAACTTATGAAAATAAACGTACCTCAAATATACACCCGGATTTATTCCTACCCAAACTTAATTTGTTAAATCATGTTAAAGATAATGATCAATTAACATTAATTTTATTGTGCAATAAATGTATAATTAATTGTACCTCTTTGAATTTCAGGAGCATCAGGATCTTTATTAAACAGTGTCCTTGAAGCAGCTGCTGTTGCATATAAATAGATCTGCCCGTCACGGACAGAAGGATTATTGCGTGGTTCGGCCTGTACAACCTTCCCTTCACGGTCAACTACAATATCAACAATAACTTTCCCTCCCCCCTGTGCAAGATATACAGGTATTGGCAGACTCAAATGATACCTTCCTTCCAGATAATAAACAATATTACTTTCCCCTGTATATATGATATTCTTTATTGAGTCCGGATTCATATCAGTAGTTGTTTCAACAGGCATGTCTATATCCTCCAGATCAACTGTTTCTTTAGAGAGCTGCCTGTTAACATCTGAGACAAGTCTTCTCGCAGCCTCAACTTCATCTGTATAATCTTCGTCGAAAAATTTTTCACTCTCCGCAAGCCTTTTGGAAGCAATGTTAGTTTTAGCTGATTGCTCTGATGAAAGCCTTGAGGCGGGATCATTTGGTAAGGATTCCTCCTCTTCCGGAGTTACTTCCTCCGGTGTTTCTTCAGGGAGTTCAGGCTCAGTCAGTAGTTCCTCCGGAAATTCAATAAGAAGTTCATCCTGCTGAATATTTCCTTTCATATCTACTTCAGCTAAAAGAAATACCGAGAATAATAAAATATGGAACACCAGTGTGCCCATTACTCCGTATATATTCCGTTTATATATATCCTTAAATCTGCCCATAAAACAAAAGTAAAAATAATGTTTTAAATAAAAGGAAGTAAAAAGATAATAACCTTATTCCGGCCATGACTAACTTTAACTTATTTTAACACCCTGTAATTCAAATATAAACAATTAATTTTTTTAATTTTCTGAATGAATAGTCCTGTAAAAATTTTAAGTCTTCTTATATCGGAGAAAAGGGCAATATGGGAAAGAGATTATTGATACAAATATCACAAGTTTTACTGGTTGTAATTTCCCTGGTTTTTAATTTATATGCATTCGGGCAAGGCAGGAAAGATTCCGTTGCCGTATTGAAGGACACTGTAAGTAAATATGATCAGTTTTACGACAGTCTTGCTTATAAGGCGCAACAAAAAAAAATAACCAGGTTTTTTTACGATTTCCTTATTTCGACTCCGCGTCAGCAAATAGACAAAAAAGCTTTGTCACTGGAATATTACAGCACAATGGAAGGTAAAATTATCTCTGATATTTATATTACTGCACTGGAAGTTTTTGGCCCTACCTTTGAAGATACTCTGCGCACACCAAATAGTTTTATAGAAAAGGCAGCAAATGCCGTTCATACAAAGTCTAATTTAAACACTATTAGGAAAATGCTTTTGTTTAAGCGTGGCGATTTTTTGGATCCCGGATTAATGTATGAAACGGAACGTCTGATACGAAACCTTCCTTATATTCAGGATCTCCGTATTATACTCACACAGGATTCTCTGTACAAAGGGCTGGTAAAAGTTCACATCATAACAAAAGACCGTTTTTCAATAGGGCTTTCCGGAGCTTTAAACAGTGGCAGTTCAGCAGATATTGAATTATATAATCAAAACATTTTTGGAGTCGGACATGAAATTTCATTCAGATTTGTCGGGCATTTAAAACGACAGCCATATACAGGGCTGGAAACTTTTTACAATATAAATAACATCAACGGGAAATTCGTTAATGTCATGGCAGGGTATATGAACACATACAGACAGGAAGGTTTTTCATTCACTATTGATAAACCTTTTATCACTCCTTCCATAAGATGGGGATACAGTGCCACTGCAATGCGAATGTTCAGGACCGACAGGATATTTGAAGACAATCCACCGGATCATCATATCCCTTTTAATCTTTCTTATTATGCCGCCTGGGGAGGTCGGAGCTTTCAAATCAATGCTGATCACGGCAATAATTCACAAATGGTATTATCAGGCGGTTTTTTCAGCAGAAAATATTATCAGAGGCCAATACCCGGTGAAGGAGAAAATCAGTATTTCTCTAATTCCTCATTTTTCCTGGCAGGACTGACTTTCACCCAACGGCGATATATTCAGGACAAACTAGTTTATAGTTATGGAATTACAGAGGACATTCCCGAAGGTTTTAAAAATGAGATTGTATATGGATATGATTTTAATGAATTCGGGAACAGGCACTATGCACATATCAGTATCTCAAACGGGAACCTGTTAAAAAACAGAAAAGGCTACCTGTATCTCGAGGGTGCCTTTGGAGGTTACTTAAGAGGATCAGATTATGAGCAGGGCATGATAAAAGGAAACCTTAGTTATATATCACGGCAGATAGAAGCAGGCAGAAAGAGGTTGCGGCTGTTTTTCAGAGCCAATTATATGCTGGGGATTAAAAGGTTTATGATAGAAAATCTTACCTTTAACCGTGATAATTATATACGCGGATTCTCGAGCGATGAAGCGATAGGAAAACAAAGGCTCAGCCTGGATCTCGAATATGTACTTTTCTTAAGGCGTGAATTCTACAAATTCAATATGGCAATTTTTGGTTTTACCGATGTAGGCATCATAGGGTCAAACAAAAAACTGATATTTTCAGAAAACTATTATAGCGGACTTGGCATCGGGCTCAGGCTTCATAATGAAAACCTTGTATTTAAAACATTCCAGCTGCGCCTTGCTTTTTATCCCTTCTCTCCTGCTGATATGAGCTTTGTGGGATTTATTGTTCAGGAACAACTGAAAAAAGACTTCTACAGTTTCCAGCCGGTTGCGCCTGAGCCAGTGAGATTCAGATAAAAAATGATTTTGAAAATGACATCCCGCCCTGTCACTCTGAATAAAATTCATTTAATGATATAATATCATCAGAACTACAAACAGGGCATAGTATATCTTCCTCAGAATAATTATTGAAACTAGCAAGGCAAGAATTACATTTGTACCAGTCCTTGCCGAAATAAATATCCCCGCCCCTGAAAATTATTCCCCTTCCTTCTACAAATGCAGTAGCTACCTTATTGCGAGCTTCCTCATATATCCGGGTCAATGTGGGCCTTGAGATATCCATATGCACAGCTGCCTCTTCCTGGGTAAGATTTTGATAATCAAGCAAACGTATTGCTTCATATTCTTCGAGATGGAGAATAACCTCATTACTTTTCCTTCCCCTCACCCCATATACTGACATTCCTTTAATAACCGGAGGTACCTGAATTCTTCTGTTTCTTTTTTTTCTGGGCATATTAAATTAAATTAAGTTTACTCAATAAAAAATGGTCAATCAACACCAGTGATGCCATAGCTTCAACTATAGGCACTGCACGTGGCAGCACGCAAGGATCATGCCTGCCACCGGGATTTATTGTCACTTCCCGGTTTTCAGCATCAATTGTACGTTGTTCTTTCAGTAAGGTTGCCACCGGCTTGAATGCGACATTGAAATATATATCTTCTCCGTTTGAGATGCCTCCCTGAATACCCCCCGAATAATTTGTACTGGTGCGGACCCCATCTTTTGTGCTTATAAAAATATCATTATGTTCAGATCCGCTTAGCCGGGTTCCGGTAAAACCGGATCCGTATTCAAATCCCTTTACAGCATTGATTCCAAGCATTGCAAAACCAAGGTCTGCATGAAGTTTGTTAAAAACCGGCTCTCCCCAACCGGCGGGAACACCTTGTGCAACACATGTTATAATACCTCCGACGGTATCTCCCTCCTTTCCGGCTTTTTCAACACGCTCTATCATCTTTTCAGCTGTTTCAGGATCAGGGCATCGGACTATTGTATCTTCAGTGCGTGATAAATCCAGATCTTTATAGAATTTATCCAGCTCTACTTCCCCGACCCGTGACACAAAAGCCTGCACAATAACTCCCTCTGCCGCCAATATCTGTTTTGCTATAGCTCCTGCCACAACACGGGAGATAGTCTCACGGGCAGAAGACCTGCCTCCGCCACGATAGTCGCGAATACCATATTTTTTCTGATACGTATAATCTGCGTGGGATGGCCTGAAAACATCTTTCAGATCATTGTAATCTGCCGATTTCTGATCTTTGTTCCATACAATAAATGATATCGGTGTACCCGTAGTCTTTCTCTCAAAAATACCGGACAAAAACTCAACAGAATCAGCTTCACGACGTTGGGTTGTAATTCTGGATTGCCCCGGCTTCCGGCGATCCAGTTCTTTTTGTATAAGCTCGTGATCAAGCTCAATATTTGCCGGACAACCATCTATTATCCCGCCAATACCCCTGCCGTGAGATTCGCCAAAGGTGGTTAACCTGAATATCTTACCAAATGTATTCACCTTATTATCAACTATCCATTTCCTGTAAATGGAATTTTGATGATAAAGATAAACAAAAACATCTCAATAATCAACAGCCACAACTACAATCACCGCAGCCACCCTCACCGCAACCCTGATTCAGCACTGCTGCCAGTTCTTCATCAGAGGGCTTCCTGACCTCCAGGACTTTCCCGGTAAAATGAAGATCTTCACCGGCAAGAGGGTGGTTAAAATCCATTTTTACATTATCATCATATACCTCGAGAACCTTACCATTAAGATGCTGCCCGTTTGTGCTCATCATTGGAACAGTATTTCCCGGAGCAATAAGTTTATCATCAAATTTTCCGTCTGTCATAAAAATATGTTTCGGCAATTCGACAATAGCTTCATTGTTAACCTCACCATAGGCTTCACTGCTGGATAAAGATATTTTAAAAGCATCACCCTGTTTCAAACCTGCAAGATGCGTTTCAAACTTAGGGAGCATAATGCCTGCTCCGTAAATGAATTTTAAGGGATTTTCTGCTGTGGCCCGTTCAATAACATCACCGCTCTCATCTACCCTTAAATCATATGTCAATGTTACCATTGAATGTTTTGATATTTCCTTCATAATTATATTTTTTATTATACTGCAAATAAAATGTTTTTATATTTCAGGACAAAATCCTTCACTATACCTTTAAACAATCATAACAAAAAAAAGATCAATTCTTTATAACCTTTGTACTAAAATATTCCGTTCCTCTTTTCACATTTATAAAATATATTCCGGCCGGGTGGTTTTCAAGGACAGAAATCCTGATCTCCTGCTGGTGGCCAATAGTTTTCTGAAAGATGATTTGCCCTGACTGATCAGCTATAAACAATTCCTGGGATCCCCCGGGCAATTTTACAAAAAAGTTATTCTTAACAGGATTCGGGTAAACTTCTATCTTATTTCTTTTTCTGCTGACTGCAGATGACAGGGGGTAATCAGCAAGGCAGGTGAAATTATCCATACAAAAATAGGCAGGTGTATTCATACCCCAGTCACCTGTATCAGTTGATTCCAGGCGAAAATTAAGCCCTGTTACTATGCCGAGCGTATCCAGGTCAATCCATTGCCATGTATTGACTATATAATCACTGTCTCGATTTTCAGACCTGAAATCAGCAAGAAAAAATTCTATTTCCATGGTTTCATTCTCATAAATATCCTTTCCTGAAATGATAAGTTTAAAATAATCCTCATCGGTTCCGTCTATTCCCCCGAATTTTTTTGAAAAATCATCCCCGTTGAGCATCGATAAATAAGGATAAGTCGCATTTGTAATATTAAATCCTTTTAACTTTTTTGGATTTTCGAATTCCATTTTTAGCACGCCTGAAACATATACAACAGCATAATTTTCCGAACTGTCCACACCGGAAGCAGTTATGGCACTATACTGGTTTTCATAACCCGGCGTAACGGAATCTCTCATGTTTGAAACTGAAAACCCGCTCCAGCTCCCCCATTCACTGTTGTAATCATTTGGGAACCAGAATTCATCACTGTAAAAACCACCTGATCCGTCGGAACCGTTCCACCATGAATCCGGCGGCAGATCAAAATCATCAAAAGTGGCAACATTTTGTGCATTCAAAGAGAAAAGAAGAGCTAACAGGCCTGCTAACAAGTAAAATTTTTTCATTGTAAAATTTTTTGTGGTTAAACAATTCATTTTACAATACCAGTAACTATGGGAAAAATATAAGGTAAATAACCTCAAGCTTTTAATCCCGAAAGCTTACGATATTGTCAGTTTTGAAACGGCAGGTCTTCTGGCTTTCCCCAATTGAAGCGGCCTTCCCGTCCGTTAAACGTATATTAACGTAACAGTGGCTGAAGATGCTGTCAACATGAAAGGATCACAGCTGCGGGTACAGCTCCGGCTTTTCACCGGATTCCCATTAGTACATCATTTGCAGAACATACTGAATCTCAATAGAGAACCATTTCAATGCAAATATAAGCATTTTATTTAAGGTAATAATAAAATAAGTTGCTTTCAATATTGAAAATTAGTATTTTTAATAATTGAAAAACCTATGAAGGGCTAACAAAGTAAAAGATACTAAATTATTATGAATTATACAGAAAGTTTAAAACATGCCATTAATGTAGCACAATCCCTTGCCAAAGAATATTCAAATGCTGAATTTTCGCCGGCCCATTTATTGAAAGGTTTACTGCACAAAGAAACCGGGCTTACTGAATTATTGATGGGCCTGGAACAGGATATTTACTACCTTGAAGAATGGGCAGATGTACGTATTGAGTCTTGTCCCAAATCAGGTAATATTCCTGAAAATCCGCCGGGTGACAGTAATGTTCAGGCTGTTTTCAGGGAAGCAGAAAATATAAGGCTAAAACTTTCAAGAGACGAAACAGGCCCGGATTGTGTACTGGCCGCTTTAAGCACACCGGGAGTCGGATTCAGCTATGAACAGCTGAAGACATTTACTATCTCACAAAAACAGATAATTGATCATCTTCTTGAAAGTAGTGAACTTGAAAATATTGTAGGTTCAGGAAAAACTGAAAAAAGTACTCAAAAACAAAAGCCATCACAAAATGCACTTCTGAAATATTGCACAGATAAAAGCGAAGAGGCCAGACAGGGAATGCTTGATCCCGTAGTAAGCCGCGATAATGTAATAAGGGAAATAACTGAAATACTTGGCAGGAGAAATAAAGCCAATGTACTGATAATAGGAGATGCAGGAGTCGGAAAGACTGCACTTGTAAACGGGTTCACCCAAAACATAATAGATCAGAAGGTACCTGCAGGATTAATGGAAGCTGTTATTTTTGAACTTAACTATGGTGCCCTGATAGCAGGAGCTTCTTATAAAGGAGAGGTGGAAGACAGGCTGAGGAATATAATTTCAGAAATCCGACAATTTGAAAAAGCTGTTCTTTTTATTGATGATATTCATATGTTGCTCGATAAACAGGGAGGAACGGCGGGTGCAGCAAACCTGCTGAAGCCCGAACTTGCCAAAGGGAATATTACTGTTATCGGCACAACATCTATTGATAATTATACAAAATTTATTGAAACTGATGAGGCTTTTAACAGGCAGTTTGAACTGGTAAAAATTGAAGAACCCGATGAACAGACGGCAACGAGGATGTTAAATGAGATCATTCCTAAGTATGAAGAACATCACAAACTTAAAGCAGGGGAGGAAGTGATATCCGAAGCTATTCGACTGGCAAAAAGATATTTAAAAGAAAGATCCCTCCCGGAATCAGCTATTGATCTTATAGACCATACCATGGCGGGGGTCAGACTGATGGCTGATATTTCACCAACAAAGATTGAAAAGCTCAGAAATGAACTTGAGCAGTTCAGCAATGATAAAGAGGCTCATTTTGCAGAGCTTCAGTCGTTCACAAATGACTTGAAAAATCAGATATCACCAATTCTTTTTTCAAAGGTAGAGGAAGAAGATAACGGAATTGTTTTAAACTCAGGCAGTGATTTATATGAACACTGCAAAAAGGTGCTGGAAAAACTGGAAACAATAGCAAAAGAAAAAGTTGATTCCTTAACGAAATCAGACATCGGTGCAATTGTATCGGGGAGAACAGGCATTCCCATGGGAAAGATCCAGTCGAAAGAACGGGAAAGGCTTATGAATACCGAAGATCACCTCAAAAAAAGGGTGGTCGGACAAGACCATGCATTAAAAAGCATTGCCGAAGCTATTCTTGAATCACGATCCGGCCTCAATAAACCAGGACAACCAATAGGTTCTTTTTTCTTTCTCGGGCCAACAGGTACAGGAAAAACAGAGCTTGCGAAATCTTTGGCGGAATTTCTTTTTCAGGATGAATCATTTATCATCAGATTTGATATGTCAGAATTTAAGGAAGAACATTCCGCCGCACTTCTTTATGGCGCTCCTCCCGGATATGTGGGGTATGAGGAAGGCGGCCTGCTGGTAAATAAAATAAGACAAAAACCATACTCCATTGTCTTATTTGATGAAATTGAAAAAGCACATTCTTCCGTTTTCGACATCTTTCTGCAAATACTTGACGAAGGTAAACTTCATGACCGCCTCGGCAAAGAAGGTGATTTCTCCAATGCACTGATACTTTTCACATCTAATATAGGAAGTGAGTATATCGTAGAATCTTTTAACAAAGGTGAAATTCCTGCTTCTGACAGCCTGATGGAAATAATGAGCAATTATTTCCGTCCGGAATTTCTGGCAAGATTAACAGAGATTGTTCCCTTTGCACCTATCAGCAAAGAAAACGTAGTTAAAATCTTTGATATTCACCTTAAAAGTATGCTGAAAATTTTGGAAGATAAAGGAATTAAACTTGAAATTGAAGATGTTGCAAAGGAAAAACTAGCCCTGTCAGGTTATACTCCTAAATACGGGGCACGGCCTATCGTCGGAGTTATACGCAATCAACTCAGGCGGCCATTGTCACGCATGATAATAGCTGACAAAATAAAGAGAGGTTCGGAGGTTAGACTCATTATGGATGAAAATGACAAGGTTATCTGGAATATTAAATGATTTATTAAAGAAAATAAAACGAATTATTAACGCAAAAACAAATGATATGCAAATGTATGGAATTGGCGGGACGGAAGTCCGGGGCGATGCTAACGAGGCCATCAGCGAAATTGCCCAAAACCGAACTTTAATGGTGGAAAAATTTACGGCCGATGCACCCTTCAAACCTGAAATCGTTGAAGGGCTGACATCAATTGACGATGTTTTTAATCACTTTTCTCCTTCTGTGGATGTCGAGTTCGAAGATTCAGAAGGAAGAAGTAAAGAAGAAACCCTTACTTTTAAGAATCTCGCTGACTTCGGCGTTGGCGGCATTACCGCTCAAAGCGAGTTTTTAAAAGACCTAACCAATCAGAAAGAACAGCTGCTAAAAATAATTAAGCAGCTGATGAGCAACAAATTACTACGCAAGGCGCTTGAAACCGGGGAAACAAAAGAGGCAATGCTTAACACAATATATGCATTAATAAGAGAAATTGAAGAATCATGAAGTCCCCTGAGAGATTTAATCACTCTAATCAATATTAAATAATAAATAATAAATTGTAAGATGGAACAACAACGACAAAATATAGAACAGTTCAGGGAAAAGGTGGTTGAAAAAACGAAACAGCTTGAAAAACCACAGGAGATGTTGGAACAAAGCATGTCACAGCTGGCTAAGGTAGGGGGATTCGATCTTATGGAAGTCGCCATAGACGGTATTCAAAACCTGAATCCGGAACGAAAAGCACGAAAAAGAATTTTTCTCTCTGAATCTTCAAAAAAAGATGAACGTGACCAGCTGAAAAAAACCCTTCAGTTATGGGCAGCTGTGCTTTCTTCATCTGATAATGTAATGGAAATGGTTGAAAGTTGTGAACAGAGTGCCAAAACTGCCGAAGAAACTCTCACAAAAAATCTGGCTAAGGCAGTTGAGGCTACTAAAGACCTTGAAAAATCATACCGCTCTGTTGCTTTATTCTTTAAAAATACAGGGAGTAACAAAATTAAAAATATATCCTTTATAAATGCAGATCCCGAACAGATAAAAGATCTTGATGACACACGCTTTATAGATACCATACAGGAAGAACTGATAAAAAACTTCGACAGGCTGGACCTTCGCGATAATTACAGCCTGCTTGTAGTCCCGGGATATCTCGGATCGAATAAAGTTGTTGAAAAATGGGCTAAGATAGCTCATGAGAATAAAGTTATGCTGATCACCGACTTCGAACATCTGGATACACCGGATGATGTAATGGAAATGTTTGAGGCCGCCAACCTCACCGGCGGCGATATCTATCGTTCCAATGTATTAATGACCTGTAATTACCTGGTGGGAAGGGATAAATATAAGGATCTGGGTGAGGATGAAGAGCTGTATGTCCCCCCTTCAGCCGCACTTGCAGGAACAATTTATCAGACACTTATGTCGCAGGTAGCAGCAGGTAAAAAGCATGGGAGCCTAAGTGAAGTTGACGGAGTGCGTTTCGATCTTAAAAAAAGCGAAATCGCAAACCTGGAAAAACTAGGCCTTGTACCTATGGTTAATGAGTATGGGAAAGTGATGGCTTTCTCCGCAAAAACACTCTTCAATGGTGATAACTTAGGCCTTCAAACATACTCGGTTGTCAGGGTATTCGACTATGTAACCAAAGTCCTGATGGATTTTCTCAACCGCAGGGCTTTTGAAAATTTCAATACTAAAACCAGAAAGGAAATACTCAGCCAGATCATCAAATTTCTCGACAACATAACAGGTCCGGGAAAATTGATAGAAAAATTTTCTATAAAAAGATTTGAACAAGACAGGGTTCAAAAAGATCGTATTTATCTTGATATACATATGACCCCTTATTTCCCTGCCAAAAGTTTCATGATCAAAATGGACGGGCAGAAAGGCGATGACGGTAACGAATGGGATACCGAATATGAACAGAATTAATTTTTTATATTTTTTTTAACCTTTTAATTTTTCAAAACATGTCATTTAAAGCAACATTGAAAGTCGACGGCAATGAATACAGAGTATTAAATTGCAGTTACAGTCTCAACCAGGAGGTTGATAAAACAGGAAGGCCTTCTTCAACAGTACGTGGAGGAATAGTTAATCTCAATATTGAATCTACTGATGATACCAGTATGTTCGAATGGATGTGCGACAGTTACATGAGAAAAGATGCTACAGTAACTTTTAATAAGCGTGATGAGGATTCCAAAATGAAAGAACTGGAAATTAAAGAAGCATACATGATCAACTATGAAGAATCATTCGATGATACCGGAACCGGAGCCATGACACAGTCCTTTTCCCTGTCTGCAAAAAGCATTAAACTGGGGGAAGGTGAACACGAAAACGAGTGGGCAATGTAATGTGCGGGTAATTTTATGATTTAGGTTAGAGACCTCATACTATTTGCCCCTTCTGTATTAGATAAACAAAAATGTAATTTAAAAAGTACCTTTTAGAGTACTTTACGTATATTACTTTCAAATTTGAATTATGTCTGTAACAGCAAGGCTATATATAAAAGGCCATAAACTGGAGGATAAGGGAATTAAGGTTCTCTCATGTGACTATAATTTCTCTCAAAATATCAGTGAGGACGGATATATAGCAGGTTCAGTAAGGGCCGGACTTATAAATCTTACCCTTGCTGCAATAAATGACACCGAAATTGTTCAATGGATGTTTTTCAGGGATTCTGAAAAATCAGGAAAGATATCTTTTTTCGGAATTGATCCGCATACTGCGGCGCCCCAGGAAACAAAAACCCTGGAGTTCCAAGACGGGATTTTAGTGAATTACAGCGAATCCTTTACGGATGAATCAGATATGGTAATGAATTTAAGTATATCAGCACGAAAAATTACACTATCTAATTCTGAATGGGAAACAGTCGGTTGGAAGGATAAATAAAAATAATTTTTCACAGGGATAAAAAGTATGATTTTATAATCAAATAAAGGGTAAGGATATAAAATAAATCCTATACGGATTTGGCCTTAAAATGAAGATTAAAAAATACGCTAATCTTATTTCATACCTCTAAATAATTAATTTTAATAATTATACAAAAATGCATATCCTTTCAAAAATTGATATCTTAATCAATCAAAAGCCATTTATAAAATTTCATCAGGTCTCGATAAACCAAAATCTTTATGGCATCGACAGGTTTGAGATAAGATGCCGTTATGATGCACTTGAAGAACTTGACGGCTTTCTGATAGAAAAATCTAAAAATTTCCTGGGCCTTCCTATAGTTATTCAGACAAAATTTTTAACGAATAACGAAGATAAAGATGGGATTAATTTCAGGGGATATATCACGGAAATTCAAAGTTTAAGAAGCGGAGTAACTGATTATGATGAGGTTATAATCTCAGGAGGTAGTACAGAAATAGCTCTGAACAGGAAACCTACAAACCGTGCATTTATTGATAATACCCTTGAGGATATTGTTAAGGAAGTGCTCAAAAAATATCAGTTGAAATCTCAAATTTCCCCAAGGACCAGGGAACGGTTTCCATATATAGTACAGTTTGAGGAAAGTGATCTTGAATTTCTGAAACGGTTATCCATACGTTACGGGGAATGGTGCTACTTCAACGGACAGGATTTTATTTTTGGAGAAATTCCGACAGGACAGAAATCAGAAACACTCACTCTGGGTTCTGATCTTAAAAGCCTTAAATATGAGCTGAGGGTAAATCCGGTAAAATTCAGCATCTTCACAGTAGATCCGCTTAAACTTAACGTTTACCGTTATAACTCAGGTAGCAGCAAGATCGAAAGCAACCTGAATATGTATGGCAAACATGCATTGAAGATGTCAAAAACCTTATACACTGAGGAGGGAAGGGATTATTTTGAACATATCAATGTTAAAGAATCTGACTACAAAAAAGGATTGGACCAGGTTGGAGAAACTATTGAATCAGTTGATGCTGTCAACCTGAACGATTTATCAGGAACCTCGGTCAACGGATTTATTAATGCAGGTACGGAAGTAAAAATAGATTGCTCCAAACAGGACAGAAAAGGCAAAATTGATTACGGTAAGTATAGAGTGACTGCCGTCAATCATCAAATGGACAATACACTGTCATACGAAAACAGTTTCACAGCCATACCAGCAGAAACTTCAATACCTGAAAATACTGATCCCTATTTTGTGAGGACCTCTTCCAATCAACTTGGAATGGTCGAAGACAATAAAGATCCGGAAAAGCTGGGAAGAGTGAAAATCAGTTTCTGGTGGATGGAGGGTAAGCAGACAACTCCGTGGTTAAAGATCACAACACCATACATTCACAAAGAGGCAGGTTTTTATTTTATACCGGCTAAAAATTCAAGAGTTTTGGTTGGATTTGAAGATGGTGATGTGGAAAAGCCTTATGTAATTGGCACACTATTCGACAAAGATGCAAATCCTGATCCTGACTGGGCAGGTAATAGAAATGAAAGTAATGCAAAAATTCATGCTATCAGGACAGCTGCCGGGAATACAATAGAACTAAACGATACTGACGGAGGGGAAAAGATCACTATATACGATAAAGGCAATAATAACAGGATAACGCTAAATTCTGCAGGAGGAAAGCTTTCTGTTCATTCAACAGGCGAAGCTCACATGACTGCACAATCCATGGCTTCAGTCTCACTGGGAGACCCGGATAAACCGGAAGAGAGTAAAGTCAGCGTCTGGCTGCAGGAAGATTCCCTTTGGGTAACCAATGAAAGCGGCGATGTCTTTGTTGAATCAAAAAATAATGATCTGGGGGTTATTGCATTTAGCGGTGTAATTTCCATAAAAGGCAGAAAAATCGTCCTGGAAGCATCTGAGTCACTTGAGATAAAAGGACCAGTGGTAAAAATTAACGGAGCAGCAACAACGGAAATTAAAGGAGGTATTGTCCAAATAAATTAAAAAGAAAAAGATATGCCACCAGCAGCCAGAATTAATGATATGCAAACATGCCCGATGCAAACACCGGGAACCCCTCCCATACCCCATGTCGGAGGGCCCATAATGCCCCCGGGATGCACGACGGTTCTGATAGGCGGATTGCCTGCAGCACGCGCGGGTGATATAGCCAGTTGCGCAGCACCTCCGGTAATAATAAATACCATAATCACAGGATCCGCAACAGTTATGATCGGAGGAATGCCTGCTGCAAGAATGGGCGACTCAACTGTTCATGGAGGAACGATAGTCGGCGGATGTCCGACCGTCATAATCGGAGGCTGAACAACATGAGTAACAGCACGAAATTTATTGGCAGAATATGTATTTCGAATCCGGCGAGTTTTTAAAATCTGATATACAGAAATATCAAATTAAACCTGCTGGCATTGAATGTATAAACAAAATAATTCTGATGTCAGCCAAAAATAATTGATGCATCCATGGCATCGGAAGAATAAGTATTCTGTAAAGCAAATAAAAATCAATTTTATGGCTACTCTCCAGGAAAAACAAATGTTGAAAGAATTTGGATTCTCAGATCATGATCACCTCCAAAGATCTTTGAAAGTTTCTGCAAGAGAAGGATACAGGAATTATAAATTCAAATGGCGGCTGATAATGAGGTCAAGATATAACGGCATCAACTCAAAAGTGAAAAATGACCTCATCAATTATTTTACCCGGTACGAGGATTATGTAATAATAAATCAAAAGGGTAATTTAACGGACTGGCCGGGTAAAGCAAAAGATCAGGCAGAATACCTGTTTGATCGTTTAGTATATCCATGGGCTCTGATAAAACACAACAGGCTTTTATTTTCTGTTAAAGATCCCAAAAACACAATCTGGTTCAGGGCACTTACCCTGAAAGAATTATTTGAAGCTCTCGATATTTGCTATAAAGAATCTAAAAAATCGGGTGCGAAAGTCAGGCCATGGAAATTAAGCCTTAAATGGAGCGAATGTGTCGCTTCCTATAATCAAAAAAGAAAAAAGGCAATTCTGTGGATAGGCAAAGATTATGACGTTGCACTGATGATTTGCGACAACATTATTTCAACATGGAATACGAAGTCAGGTGACTGGAAACCATGGAATAATTCATGGTCGAAACTGGCACATCAAAATCTGACCGGTATTAAGTACGGATATATTACAACCACAAAAAACCGGGGTGGACTAGTTGCAGGAATAACAGCAGGATTATCGGTATATCCCGGATTTTTGAAAAGGGATATGAAATTCAGTGATGTGACAAATTTTGTATTCAATGAAGGACTAACTGGCATGAAACAAGCTGCTTTTATTTTGGCAACCGCTTTTGCAGTGGGTGGATCTAATGCAGCTAAAATAATAAACGGATTTCATCAGCAGTACGGGATCCCTAAATGGTGGCAAAAAAAATAGGATAGTACGAAAAAAATCTCCTTGCTTTTTAAGATAAATTTTTGTAGCTTACAAAATAAAACAATCATTTATCAAAAAATCAACACACAAGAATGTGTGTAAAATACTCTATAATAGAGAAAAACTTCTCGTTATGCTTTTAAATTTATAATTAGTCCAATTTTAAATAATTATAAAAATATCAACAAATTCAACAACTCCTGCGCTTCATTTATAAAGGGTAAGATCATACCAGTGAATAGCCTTTTATCCCTTTTAAAAGTAACATTTTTAATAAATTCAAAAGATTCTTGACATGCCCATTCTTACAGAGATTGATATTTTAATCAATCAAAAACCATTTAAAAAATTTCACCGGGTTTCAATAAACCAAAACCTTTATAGTATAGACACATTTGAAATTACATGCCGTTATGATGCCCTTGAAGAACTTGATAGTTTTTTAATCGAGAAATCAAAAAATTATCTCGGATTGCCTGTTGTTATCCAAACAAAAATAAAAATAAAGGATGAGGATAAGGATGGTATTACTTTCAGGGGTTTTGTGACCGGGATTCAAAGTTCAAGAAGTGGAATGACTGATTATGATGAAGTAATTATTTCAGGTGGAAGTTCGGAAATAGCGCTTGACAGAAAGCCACACAACCGTGCTTTTCTGGATAAAACTCTTGAAGAAATTGTAAAAGAAGTATTTAAAAAATATGAATTTTCGTCGAAAGTATCTCCCAGGAACAAAGAACGATTTCCATATATCGCACAGTTTGAAGAGAGTGATCTTGAATTCGTAAAACGTTTATCAATTCGTTATGGCGAATGGTGTTTTTTTAACGGACAGGAATTTATTTTTGGAGAAATGCCGGTTGTTGAAAAATCACTTACAATTGGATATGACCTTAAAGATTTCAAATACGGGTTAAGGGTTAGTCCTGTTAAATTTGATCTCCATTGTGTTGATTCTTTGCAACCAGAGGTTTACAGATACAAATCAGGCAACAGCAAAATTGAATCAAATCTCAACATGTACGGAAAACACGCTCTCAAAATGTCAAAAAAAATGTACACGGAAAGGGGCACAGATTATTATGAACACTTAAATGTTCCGGAAACTGATTGTCAAAAAGGGCTAAATCTGGTTGGGGAGCTTGAAGAAACCGCCGATGCAGTGAGACTTACGGAGTTGTCAGGCACATCAACAAATGGATTTCTTAATCCCGGAGTACAGGCAAAAGTAACTTGCATTAAACAAGATCGTAAAGTAAAAATGGATTACGGAAAATATCTGATAACTTCAGTTATTCATGAAATGGACAGTAACCTTGATTATGAAAACAATTTTGCTGCCATTCCTGCTGAAACATCCATACCGGAAGATACAGATCCATATTTTGTAAGGACTTCCTCTAACCAATTAGGCATGGTTATGGATAATAAAGATCCGGAAAAAATTGGCAGAGTAAAAATTAGTTTTTGGTGGATGCAAACCAAACAAACTACACCCTGGATAAAAATAGCACATCCGTACACTGGTAAGGAGTATGGTTTTTATTTTGTACCTGCTGTCAATACTCAGGTATTAGTCGGATTTGAAGATGGAGACGTAGAAAAACCCTACTGCATGGGCTTCCTTTATAATAAAAATGGCAAACCCGACCCGGCATGGGTCGGAAACAGGGATAAAGATTTTGCAAAAATTCATGCCATCAGAACATCTACAGGAAATACCATTGAATTTCATGACTCCGATGGTGGAGAAAAAATAACTATCTATGACAGTAATGATAAAAACAGGATCACACTGGACAGCACTAACGGTACGCTTACTATTCATTCAGACGGCACACTGAATCTTGATGCATCAAAAATAAATTTAAAAGCGGAACAAGAAATTAACTTTTCATGTAAAAAAAATATTGCCATTGATGCTAAAGGAAATCTGGAGCTTAAATCCAACGGTGAAACGAGTATGAGCACTATTAAGGATTTGAAAATAACCGGAGACAACGTTTCCCTGGGTGCAATGTCAAAGATAAAAGCTACTGCAAGCGCTTCAGCCGAGATCAATGCAGTCGGTAACACAGTGATTAAAGGAGCTGTTGTTCAAATTAATTAAAATTCTTAGCCGTTTTAAATTCATCAATAATGCCACCAGCAGCCAGAGTAAATGATATGCATGTTTGCCCGATGCAAACGCCGGGAGTCCCGCCAATTCCACATGTCGGTGGACCGATCTTACCTCCCGGTTGTCCTACTGTCATTATAGGAGGCCAGCCGGCAGCACGTATGGGAGATATGGCCACCTGCACAGGGCCTCCTGACACAATTGCACAAGGCTCCGCAACAGTTATGGTCGGAGGCAGGCCGGCAGCACGTATGGGAGACGTTACAGTCCATGGGGGTTCAATTGTTGCAGGATGCCCGACGGTAATTATAGGAGGCTAAAAGAAAAGTAATTGCATAACCTACATAAACATAGTTATGGGCTCTTCAGAAAAAAAAATATCAGGACAAGATCTGAAAATGCTTAAAAATTTTGGGTTTAAGGACTATAATAATTTGCATAAATACTTTAATATTCTAAGGTACGGCATCACTGACAGAACCAAAGTCTATGATTTCAGATGGCGGTATATAATTATATCAAAATATAAGAATTATAATTCTCCTGTAAAAAAAGAACTAATCAAATTTCATTTAGAATATGAAGATTATTTACTGAAGCACCGTTCCGGAAGAAAATGGGGATTGCCGCCCAAAACAATCAAACAGATGGAGTTTCTTTTTGACAAACTTCAGCGGCCATGGATATTATCAAAGAAATATAATTACAAAAATCTTTATATAATCAGTGATCCTAATAAAAATATATGGTTCAGGGCTATAGATAATTATCAAATGATCACTGCAGCTGATATCTGCTACATAGCATCTCCCAGATTCGGCACAAAAACAAAACCCGAACCAACATATAAATGTACACTTAACTGGAACGAGTGTGTAAATACTTACAAAAAGGTAAGGAATAAAGGAACGCTTTGGGTGCCGGAAGACTATGATACTGCTTTAATTATAAGTGACAATATTACTTCAACATGGGATTCAAAAAAAGGAGACTGGGAACCATGGCAAAAAAACAGATGGCTCATCAAGGCACATAATGCTAACAGATATATCAACCAGGCTGCTCTCAGACACGGACATCAATTATATTCCGGTAGTTGGGCAGAGATACCGAGAAAGATATATCAAAAAGCAAAACAGCCATTACCAAAAAGAAACGTAAATTTTCATGATGTTGCAAATTTTGTCCATAAAGAAGCACTTAAAGGCATTGGAGTAGCCTCCTTTCTAATAAGGTTAGCATGGTGTGTAGGAGGCTCACGTGCAGGAAAAATAATAGGCAGTTATGTAAAAGCACATGGTTTGAAAGAATACTGGAAAAATCCGAAAAACTCAAAACATATACCGGGAAACTCAAGAGCAGGAAAAATAATACACAGCTCCAGGTGATTTTATATCTCAATGGTATTCAAAATAGAAAAATCAACTTTTACATCTATTATAACACACTAAATATAAATATGTCTTGAAAAATCGCTTATTCTTTCCTATTTTTATAAAAAATAAAACTACTGCAAATGAGCGGAACAAGTCTGGCACTGAAAATCGGCAGCCTGGTACTCGGACTGGGTACTTTTTTTATAATGTTTAAAAAAGTGAAAGGATTAAAAAGATACGGCTGGTCCAGTCTTTTTTATGTCCTGGTAGTTTCACTGCTAATATCGGCATCTTCACTTTTCCTTTTCCTCAAACCCAATATGGGTGAAATGACCATAATAATATTTGCCCAGTTAATTATTATTTTCCTTGGGACGTTGCATGTATTCCTCTCAAAAAAATTACTTCCCTGGTATCAGGAACATACCTTTGGAATGCAATTGGTTTTTATAATCTGCATCCTTCTCTTTGGCTATTTCTTTTTTAACATGGCTTTTACTTTTTTGGCCGACCCGGCTGTTGAATTTGTATGGTACCTGTCATTACTGTGGTTTCTGGTTCCTGTGATTCTTGATCAAACTATAATTAAACTTCTTGAAGTGCCACCTAAAGAATATAAAAGCTGGAAATACCCCCTTAATGTCACAATTGAGGATCCGAGTGACCAGGAGATGGAAAATCCCGTGGTCATAAGCTTTGTATTTAAAAAAAATAATTCTGTTGATGAAGTTACAACATTCAGGGCAAAAGCCCCGCTGGCAATGTCGCTCGGCAGACTCTTCTATTTTTTTATTAATGATTATAACAGCCGGCATCCGGAGGCTCCCGTTTCATTTACCAATAAAAATAATAAACCGGATGCGTGGATTTTTTTCAAATTAAAAAGCAAATTTTTAGGACTAAAAATAGCTCTTGATCCGGATAACACGATCTCAGCAAACGGAATAAGAGAAAATGATGTATTACTATGCAGCAGAGCCGTTAATAATGAAGAAGAACAGGCAAACCAGGTTGTTGACAGTAAAGACTCTGTTAACGGTTAAGAGAGATACTATTAATTTTTATAAATGAAACAAGCATAATTGAAAAATAATCCGGGAGTGCGATAAAATGCAAGTTCCAAATTATACCTTTAAAAGTGAACAATTTGAATCATATGTAATTTTTACTAAAAACATTAAATATAATACAGATGAAACCGCTTAACAAAAAAGAACGTAACAAGGCATTTTTTAAAGTTGTGGGATTATTCCTGATAAGTTTCATAATTGCCCTTTTAGTGGGATTTACTACAATGAATACCGGCAGTCTGGCAGATAAACAGTCGAGAAGTGAGCTTCAAAAAATTAAAGACCATCTAAAATTTCAGGAAGAAATTTTTGCTCCTAATGTTAATGAGGCAACTTTATTGCTCGAAAAATTACCCAATTATAAAGATGAGGGTGAAAACAAAGAGGTGTTAAACCAGGATATTGCTGCCCTTGTAAGCAAAACAAAAAATGAAATCGCGGAAGAGGAATCGTGGGAAACAACTATGTATAAAAATGTTATTCAGGCATTGTCTGATCTCCAATTGGCATATAATGAGCAAATATCCCTAAGGGAAGAAATAGGCGATTCAGATGAAGCAACACAAAGATTACAGGATTGCATTAATGAAAGGAATCAACTCCAGAATCAGGTAAACACCTTAAAAGCAGGTGGCGGAGGAGGCGCCGATTGTGCCCAGTGTGAAAAAAATCTCAAGGATGCCCAACAAAAATTAAGGCAGTGTAACCTGGAGAATAAGGCGCTGAAACAGGAAATCGAGAGAATAAGAAACCGGTGAATCTTTATCCATATGTTCCTTACTCCCGGGGCAGGCTGTCCTGCTAAGGGTAAAAAATTATTATAAATACTTCTTTTTAATTCAACTTGCCAAAAGGATCGGTTTTTAGAATTATTGCCTGCTGCTTATTATTTTTTTTCTGAGTCCCGGTAATCAGATATCCCCCGTCACTTGCCCGGATAAGGTCCATGACAAACTGATCCCCTTCCATAGTAATATTCTCATACTTAATCAGAACTTCCCCCGTTTGATCAATCCAAAACAGGGAAATGTCATAGTCAACACCATTATAAGCATGACTGGCAACAACATATCCATCTTCTATTTTGATCATTGATGGCTTGTATTTAAATATATCTTCTTTTTTAACCGGACAGGGAAGCATATTTGCACATTCAGTCGGTCCGCCATCACTGGAAATCAAAATAAAACTAATTTCGTAAATATCCCTGTTTTCAACATTCTCTTTAGCGCGCAAAACAGCATAACCACCCTGATAAGACTCCTTGATATCACACCCTAATATATTCATTTCTGAACTGATTAGTTTCATCTCGCCATGCCCCCTCCGGTCTATTTTACCAAAAAGAATCATCATGGATGAATTTTCGTTTTCCTGCCAGTAACCTGTCAGCGCAAAACCACCGTCTCCTGTAGGGATAATATCAGTAGCCATCTTTTTCCCGACATACTTAAAAGTACGGTCAACAAGAGGAATGATTCTCCCTCTGTTATCTGTTTTCTGGAACATAATATCGACTGGATATCTGTCATTCAACATATTGGCAACCACGCCAATTTCATTGGTTCTGCCAAAAGCTATTTTCGGTGAAGCCAGGTCAGTTGCATAATTCTTATTCTGCATAAAAATTACATGATCTCCCTTCTTCAAAGAAGATCCTAATAACTGAACCAGCATCTTGCCTTCCTTATTAATACCAACAATCATAAATTCTTCTCCACTTGATAACGGAACAATATTATATGCCTGATATTCAAGTTTTTCACTTTTAATAACTTTTCCACTATTATTAATTTTCAAGATTTCTGATTCCCTGCCCCGGTATCCGGTAATTATCAGATAATCTTCATTTAAAGACACAGCAGAATAAGCATTCTCCGGATTTCCCCTGAGATCATCTGATTGCACAAAAGTGGAATAACTACTGACAAGTTTTATCTCTTTTGTAACTTTATGTCTTTCACCGGTCGGGGAATTAACTGCCTCCAGAGTGATGATATAATTACCGGGAACTTTATAGTAATGAGTAGGCGCCACTTCCGATGATTCATTATTTTCCGAATCAAAATCTCCAAAATTCCATTTATAGGCGTCGGCATTAACAGAAAGATTTTTAAATCCGGCATTTACCGGCACATTGTCATTCTCCAGGATAACTTCAAATTCAGCAACCGGCGGCTCCGGAGGCTTTCCTACCACAACTGTTCTTTCCGAAGTGCTCTTCTGGCCGGATTCTTCATTTGCAACTTCAAGAGTAACAGTATATTGACCAGCTTTTTCATATATATGTTCAGGTTCCTTTTCTGCTGATGAGTTTAAATTACCAGAGGCAGGATCTCCGAAATTCCATGAATAACCGGTTGCATTTACCGAAGAATTTGAAAAAAGTACCTTAGCCGGCGCTGTTGCATTATTATTACGAACAGTGAATTCTGCAACAGGAGATATTGCCGGGGCAGTCAACTTATCTGTCTCCTCATTAAAGCCTGCTGTCGGCCTGACTGCAGGTTCTGTCGATCCTTTTATTACAACATAATCGATCGCGGTGCTTTCTTTGGTAAATCCCTGCCGCGAAGCTGTAAGCACCACTTTATACCTGCCTGCTTTTTTATAAGTATGAACAGGATTGGTTTTTCCTGATATGTTCTCGCTTCCTGAATCGGGATCGCCAAAATCCCATTCATATTTTTCTGCATTTACAGAATTGTTTTCAAAAATTATTGTTGCAGGTCCCAGCACATTATTGTTTTTTATTGAAAACACTGCATCAGGCGGCTTTGGCAACTCGCTTATTGTGATAACCTCTTTATACCTAACCGGCTTTTTCTGTCCTTCTGCCCAGGCAGAAAGTTCAACTTCATAATTGCCGGGACTGGAATAGAGATGCGCCGGGTCAGCCTCTTCCGAAGAATTCTTTGATCCTGAATCAGGATCATCAAAATCCCATTCAAATCTGGAAGCATTAACTGAAGTGTTCTTAAAGACCACCGTGGAAGGCGCCGTTTCGGATGACATAGTATAGATATATTTTGCTTCGGCAATTTGTTGTTGTCCCACAATAACATCCTTTGTAACCGTATCAGACAGCCCGCTAAAGTTGTTTCTGACAATGAGTCTGACATTATAAGTACCCGGGTTTTTATATTTGTACTTTGGATTTTCTTTATCAGATTCATTCTTTCTGCTGCCACTTGACGGATCACCAAAATTCCACTGGTATGTATCTGCATTAACAGATGAATTAACAAAATCAACCTTTGCCGGGGGCATTTGGTTATTTCCTTCAATTTTAAAATCAGCAATAACCGGATCATGAGTTTTAATTTCGATACTTTGATAATAAGTATTTTCAAGATTTAACCGGGTATTTCTGGCAGTTAGCGCAATAGAATATATTCCACCTTTTTTGTATATATGTGAGGGATCCTTCTCAAAAGAAATATTCTCTCCAACGGAAGAAGGATCACCGAAGTTCCATTGATATTCATTAGCAAATGATGAACTATTGACGAAATCCACTTTGCAGGGAGCATAGCCTTTATTCCCCAGGGAAGCTATCTGAAAAACAGCACGCGGTTCATTTTCTTTATATGCAAATATATCAACATTTACATTTTTAATATCCCCTTCAAAATCATCTTCATAATACCATACAATGGCTTTTTCTTTACCCGGGCTGATATTAGGACCAATATCACCGTAAGCTGTTGATGCCTTAACCTGTTTCCCCTCATAAGTAAGCAATAAAACCACACTGAATGATTTTATATCTTCAGCTGAAGTTATATCATAGGTAATCAAAAGTTTGCCGTCATCAGAAATACTTTTTGAAACATTTGAGGCAAAATTTTCCTGTGACAAAGCAATTTTTCCAACCAGTGATAAAATCAGCACTAATGCAACATGGTTAAATATTAATCTCATTTTCTTCTCTATTTATAGTTCATATTCAGAACAAATACTCTCTTTATTTAATAAAAATCCTGTAAGGCAGTATGTTCACCGACTCATTTTTCAACCTTAGCTTCAGACTTTCAGTTTTATGCCATATATCATCAGAAGATAAATTATTGCCATCGGCTAAACTGAGATAAATATCAAGCGTGCGGGATACACCCTTACCTTGTTCATGAAGAATACTTACCCCGTTTTTTACTTCGGCTGACTCCAGGTCACTACTGAAAATTTCAAAACATAAAGCTTTTATATCCTCACGGGTAACAACCCTGCCTCTTGACAAAAGTGATCTTCTCAGTTTATTCAGTTTATCTTCACGGGAAAGTTTCTCCCTGCCCCCTATAGTCTGAGTAAGCAATATTACGTTTTTATCCTCAATATCAACTCCTTTATAAACAGACAAAGCAGTACCCGGCCTTATATTGTTAGCTAAACTCCCTATGACAGACCAAAACTGCACATTAATCTTATCATAGTCGGAATTGGATTCCAGTATGAGATAAGACCTTAGATCATCCCCTCCACCCTTGCCTCCGATCCTTTGCTCTAATCTGGTAATTATCTGGTCAAGCTGTTTTAGCTCAAAGGATACCAGATCACTGCCCTTTATCGAAAATGCCGCGGCTTCATCCCTCACCAGATCTATAAGATTTTTTAGCGATTCCCGGGCATCGCTCGAATCGAAACGGCCAACACCTCCCTGCCTGATAATATACGTATTTTTTTTATCTTCGCTGGCATCGGTTGCATATATGGGCATATAGACCTCATCTTTGCTGTCCGACACCCTGTTTATGTCAAAAAACAGATCATCAGTCATAAGAGGGATTACATTGGTCCCTTTTGTAACAGAATGTGTATATTCATTCACCTCCCTGTTCATCACCGGAAATGAATTTATGGAGATTACCAGTTCATTCAGATCTTCAAAAGAAAAAGGCTGTTTAAGATCTATCTCTACCCAGAGTATCTCTTTATTCAGAATATCTGATCGTCCTTCCCTGAAAAATTCCTGAAGAATATGTGGTTCATCTTCGTTAATTATAAAGTCCTTTTGACGGTAATTTCCATTAATCAGGGTCATAAAACTTTTATTGTAAAAGTCATTTATAAAATTCCTGGCCCTGAATGAAAGGTCATTTTCCTTTTTCAACATGATATCCAGAGAGTTGGCATTGGATGCCAAGCTTGTTGACATTCCGTTATTAAAAATGACATCCCTGCCGTTAATCTTCCATGTAGCTTTATGCAATGCATTGTAAAAACGATCTTCTGTTTTAATATTTTTAAATGAGAAAAACAGTGAAAGACCATCAATTATATCGATCAGAGAATCCATTTGTATTCCAACAAAAAATCTGGAGTTGTCACCTGCAATCTTTTTAACGCTCTCTGCAATAACCTCTTTAAGCCGCCCTTCAACCTCATATAAATATTTTCCTGCAAACAGAAATTTCACCTCTCCGTTAAATAATTTACAATCTGTTGTCGGGGTGAAATAGACATTTTTTTTCTCTGCTGCCTGATTATTATCTGTTAATCCATGAATTTCTTTGGTGAAATAAAACTGATAAAATTCGTTTATTCTTATGCCGGGCTGTAATGGCCTTGCAGATGCAACAGCATGAGCAGGGAAATGAGTAAACATGTTCCGGTCAAAAAGTAAATCAAGCAACTTTTCAGCCACCCTGGAATCTGCATTGTTGATCTCCTTTGAAACATTATTAATCTCTTCGGCAAGCGAGCCAATTATTAATCCAAGGACAGGATCAAAAGAACTTATATCCTGCACATCGGGATATCCCCATATTTTGGAGGCATTCCGGATCATTCTTCTTTTTATTGATTCTACTGTATCAACAGGCATCCTTTTCTATTTTTGATTTCTATATTTTTTACCCTGATGGTATTTTTTTATACTCTATGGATAATTGTAATAATTTTCACCCTTAGAGTATTGAAAATTCAGTAAGACAGCGGCCCGATAAAAAATGCTTCCGCATGCTGAAAAGGTTCATTTGTTTTATCTATAATGCCATCTATTATCATCTTTATCTGGGTCTTAATCCTTCTATTATTAATCCTGGTATTGATTTCAACCTGATCGATCTGAAGATCTATATTTACATTTATCAATCTTTTTTCATTATTACGGATAGAATTCAGTATTGATTTTTTCAAAATATCTTTCAGGGAATAGGTATTATAAATATTTTCAAAATCATAGTCTGATATCTCTGTGCCGAAAAAGGGATCATGCCTGACCTCATTGTATGATGTCATGGTAATCAGATGTATCATATTGTGAATGGACCTTTTTACATCGATCCTTCGCAAATCTTTCTGATTGATAACTTTATTCAGCGCAAGAGGTATATCAAGATAATCAGCCACTATAAATTCTTTATATTAATATTAATCAGCCAGGAAACTACGTTTAGGCTTTTGTTCTTCTTTAACGAAAATATTTGTCTCTTTTTTCTTACCTATATAGGCAAGTGACTCAAGCTTATCAAACAATAGAGAGATAATCTGTATAAATTCTGTAAACTGTTCCACACTGAACAGAATATCGTAGTGCTTATACTCAAAGTTGATACAATATACAAGGAGCTTCTCAAAATCGCCCTGCTTCAATTCAGACCAGTTTGTAAAATAATTAAGTAACTCCTCCTTATCGGCAGAGGTATTTGAATCAATAGTATTACGAATTACCCTTGCTGCAGCTGCAATATACAAAAATATATATATCGGGGGCATATCAGGGATTTCCCATCTTAACCGCAAGTGGTTTTCAGATATATATTTAAGCAGGTTTTCCGAAAGGGAAAGTACAGATCGTGCAAGTCTTGTATCCTGGTTTTTTTCATTGATCTTTCCTATTATACTGAGCAGATCAAGCTCCAGTTTGCTAAAAAATTTCTCTGTTGAATCAGCGAAACTGATAAGTTGGATATGACTATTGATCCTCATGCAGGGAGGTATGTAATCATCATAAATTTTAGGCTTATCACTTTCTATTTTTAGCTTTCCAATAAAAAATGAATCGGGATGTATCCCTGATCTCTCAATTTGATTTTCTGCAATTACATTTACCTTAAATGTAGGCAGCGAAAAGGGATAGCGGGGAGGATCCTCTTCGGCATTCAGATCTCCATATGCCTGCCGGTTAAAAGGATCAGCCGATAACAAAATAAAATAATCCCCGCCACCGGCTTTTGATGATTCATCCAGCTCCGGACTGAGATCAACTTCCAGTTCAGGCAATTGATAGTTCTCAAGTATCTCAATCCGGGTTCCGCCCTCACAAACTGCGCGGCAGTGAAAAATTTTCACCTTTAGGAATCTCTGATTATCAATCTTAAATACTATTTTAATTGAACTATCAGTTTGTGAAGCCAAAGGCAGTAACCCGAAATTTTTATTATTCAGAAAAACAGCCCGTCCGTCATTCAAACTGTCTGTAAAAGCATTATCCTGCTGGACAAAATGCTCCTTGCTTATATTCATCCCGTTTTCCCAGTTAACTCTGAAGTATTTCAATTTTTGTGGCATAAAATTTTATATTTTTATTATCCGAAAAAAAATTATATAAATGTATTGTATCCCAAATATGACATTCCTGATTCAGGACTGCCGGAACTATCTGATAAAACAAAATAGTTCTGTTTTTTTGCAAATTTTATCTTTGTTTCTACGTCAAGTTCCGCCGGAATGAAATAATCGTAAAAACAATCCAAAGCCAGGTCAGCTGCCCCTTCTTTAAAAAAATCTTTTATATCAGTTTTCTGTAAGGGCCCGATAGTGACAATTAATCTTCCTGTAAATCCTGAAGCAGTCTTGCCCAAAATCAGGTCATAGCCTAACCTGCTGCTTCCCGGACAACCTGCTTTAATGCCATTTTCTTCAATATTTTTAAAACTATGCCTATCTGGTTTTTCAGTCTCCTTATATGATATTTCAATATTTACTTCCTCGTTCAAGATATACTTCAGATATTCTGCGGTCACATTGTAATCACCGGCAAGTTGATTGGCAAATGGTAAAAGCCTTGTAAGTTTTGATAAATATTTTCGCGGGATCCTTCCATCAATCTTCCAAAAATCTGGTATCAGGCCATTCAGATAATCGGAAAATAAAATTCTGAATTTTTTATTTTCATTTATTGCAATATTGACCCTCTGAAAAAATAATTCATTCTCAAAAGGCCTAAAAAACAAACGCGCCTCCTTTTCTTCAGTTTTTAACTTTTGGGAATCTCTGGCCATATCCTCACCTGTTGCATTCCTGTTTTCAGTAAAATCATGAAAAAGAGCTTCCGGCAAACCATCATATATACCCGCCCTGTTAAGATGTACAGATAAAGGTTCATCACCATTTTCAAAAACTTCAGTCTCAGTATGACTTATATCAGTTGACCACCTTCTCCGCAGAAGGCCGTCAAATACTACTGTAATTTGCTTTTGTGACATACCTTCAGCAAACAAAAGGGCAATAAGATACTCTGCTTTCAGATCAAAAAGCAGGGAGTTAATAATATCAGATTTCTCCTGTAAGTTCACAGTAACAATTTATAAAAAAACAAGAATAATAAAAAATAAAATATATCAGATTTTGTATCCGGACTAATTTTAATTAAGCGAAGTTAATAAATAACCCTGAAAACTAACGAAACAGATAATCGGAAGGATTAATACCTGAATGAAAAGTATCCATGAGCACTCCTGACTGAGCATAGCGAAACACAATTGCATTCTGTAAATAATCCAATGCATCTGCCACGTAAATTTCATTGTTTTCAGGATTAACTGCAAGACTGTAAAAAGTCTTATTTTCTGCTTCAATAAATGGGATTTCCGGTAAAAAACGACTATCAACCGGCATTTTAAATATGCCCATATTGATATAATAGAGAGTATCACCTGTACTGCCGGTTTCAAGTCCTGCCGGAACTGAACCCTCATCAAAACGGTATATTTGTTCAATAGTAAAAGTAAGCGGGTCGATCCGGCTTAATGCCGGCTGTTGATTACCTTCCGTTCCCCATGCATTTCCTCCGTCGGACAGCACCCATATCTTGTCATTCCTGTCAACTACAAGGTCTTTAGGCTGAGAAGGTACTTTTATTTTTGTAATCATTTTATCTGTTTCAGTATCAATGACAAGCAAATATTCATCATAAGACCATGCAGAAACGAAAACATAGCGGCCTGTCTGCACCATCTGTTCAGATGTATGCTCTCCTGTGTTTATTCGTCCCGTAACAGCAAGGGTGGAAGGATTAACAACTGTAATATAATTGGAATACAGATCAGATATATACATTTTGTCCGGTGAAACAAAATGAATGTACCGGGGTGAAGTAAGACCTGTAATTACATTTTTAAATTCAAGTGTCTCAACATCCGCAATATAAACTTTACCGGAATTATTTACAACAATATAAATAGTATTATCAGATATTTCAAGCGATTGAACCACGTCGCCGAGAGGGGCATTATTCTTTGCATAAAATATTTGATTTATGATGTTCTTTTTATCACTGTTATAAAAAGAGAGAGAACCATTCCCATACATAAAATTACCTTCACAGGCAATAAAAACACCATTTTCAGTATCAAGACCCCGGAATACAGTCTCAACAGGCTCATCGGAACATGATCCCAATACAATTAACAAAATCACTATCTTAAATAAAATTCTCATATGCCTGTATCATCACAATTTTTTCATCTCATTAATTTCAAAGCCTGAAAAGCTTAAATTTTACTCCCGGATGATTTTACAATCCTGCCCTCATCATATAATTAAATGCAACCGATAAGCTGTAAACCCTCCCTGGCATAGGCCGCCATAAAATGCTCTGGTAATCATTATCAAAGATATTTTCAACAACAAACTTAAGGTTTAAAGTATAACTACTCCATTGTACCTGCTTATCCAAAGTAAGTTTGCTTAACCAGAACGGATTCAGTACCTGTTCAAAACCCGATTCAATATTACTGGATTTGGTAAACCTCTTCCCGGTATATGTTAAATCATATTTCAGTGTAAATTTACGCCATGTTCCGCTTAAATAGAAATTTCCCTTATGCTTTGGAATGTAAATAAGTTGTTTTCCCCTGGAACGGTCAGCCGAACCTGCAGCATTAACATTAGATGTATTAGTGTAGGAATAATTGCCCCCTGATCTAAGTCTGATGTTATTAAACCCGCACTCTCCGGAAAACTGATATTCAACTCCTCTGGAAACAACCTCTTTAATATTCCCGGCCTCCCAATAATAAGCGCCGCTGGTAGCGGGCTGCCATATGATCCAGTTATCAATTCCCGACAGAAACAAAGAAATCTCGTTTTTCAGTTTCAGGTTTCCCGTATTGATATCACCGGAAAGAGAAATATCTCCTGTATAACCGTCTTCAGGAAGAAGACCGGGATTTCCGCCTGGCAACCAATAGAGATCATTAAGTGATGGTTTATGATAGTTACGGGCTGCATTTACAGATAAAACCACCGGTAAATTTTGTGCTACCTGCCATTCAATCCCGGTTACAGGAATAAAAGGAACAACCCTTGAATCATAATGTTCCGACCTTATGAGCACAAATGCATTAAAACGATCAGATAATTTTAAATGCACATCTAACATAAGGCTTGTCTCGAAGCGGCCATTACGGTAACCATTATTCTTAACAATATCCTCTGCACTCACCTTGTAATAATTTGCATCAACACTTACAGCAGCATAATTATCTTCCTTCAGATTCCTGTAAACACGGAAATGATTCTGAAATCCTGTCTCACGGCTTTCTGAATCCTCATTCACAAAATCAAACTGAGGAGTGGCCCGGTAATAATCAAGTGAAGATGAATTCACACCTGAAAAAAAATGATAATTATACCTGTCCGTATATTTTTTCCATTCAAACTGGCCCCTTATCTGTCTGTCATCCTGATATTCCTCCCTCTCACTCCCTTCATATGACATAAGCTGGGGCAGGTCTCTACTGTTTTGCTGGTACCAGAACCGCATGGTTAAAATTTCATTCGCCAACCTTCTGAAATATATCTCCTGCAGAAAGCCCTTCTTATTATATCCAGCATTTTCAAGGGTATCCTTCCTGTGGGGAAGGATGCCGGGATTATAAAAAGTAAAATCATTTTCCGAAGATTCATAAAAAAATCGTGTAGTTGCATTAAAGCGCTCACCTCCCGTCATAAACTTCAAAAAATAACTGTTTGTATGAAAAGAACTTTTTTCAGTGATAGCTTTAATATTTAATCCGGATGACCAGTCGGGAGCATTATCCAGGTTTATGCTTCCTCCGAGTGCCCCGGTGACTTTTATCATAGAGCTGCTACCGTGGAGCAGGTACACCTCATCTGCAAAAAAAACAGGCAACAGGGAAAGGTCAGCTATACCACGCATAGGGGAATTAAGATTCATCCCATTCCATAAAACCTGCGTGTGCGAAGGTGATGTGCCCCGGAAACTGGCTGTTGCTGTTGAGCCACGGCCGTAGGATTTAATAAAAACAGGTGAATAGTCTGAGATCAGTTCCGAAAGATCGGTAGTAATACTATAAACCAAGGATATCGAATCAGGACGGGTAATTTTCAGTCCTGCCTCCTCTGCTTTCCTTTTAGCCAGAACTTTAACCTCCCTGATGCGGATAGTATCATTAACAGTCTGACCCACTGCATTCAGCAAAAAAAATGAAAATAATATAGTTAACAGGTGGGCCTTCACTGCCGGATTATTTTACGGGTTATGGCATTGTCGTCAGAGTATAATATCAGCAGATAAATCCCCGGATCAAGCATACTTAAATTAGCTTTGTGCAAGGAACCTGATATGTTACTGTCGATAACAGTCCTTCCATAGATATCACAAAGTTTATAAGAGTGCAAGGATCTGCTTTCACATTTAATTGTCAGTATATCTGTCACAGGATTTGGATAAATATCGAAATTAGAGATACTTACGGGCGACAGGTAAGTAGCTGTTGTCCCGTTGATCAGTACTGCATTATTAGCCGCAGAATAAATAAAAGGCGGTTCAGGCCCCAGATTTACATTGACAACACCGTTATCATCTGTTAAATAACTTTTCCCATCAGATGATATGATCTCAGTATTTTTTAGCGGCACAAATCCTTTTTCTGTAATTTCTGATCCTGAATAGTTGCATTCCGTTTGCTCCAGAATCAGCTCAATTACCTCATTCACCTTCCCGGTATCCTTGTCTGCCAGCAACCTGCTGTAATTCCAGGTGCATGTTATATCAGAAATATGATACAGATCCACTGTATCGCCATCAGAAATTTCCACATCATCAAAACAATTTAAAAACTGGTTGCCGTTCAGTCGCGCTATCCATGCCTTTGCATATTGAACAGGATCAGCCTTCCCTCCCCACCCGTATTTAAAAAGGCCATTATTTTCAACTGAATATAAATACAAATTATTATTTGCACTTTCATCATCCCTGAAAATATAGTTCACCCCGGCCTTTGAAAGACCTGCAACAAGAGCATGAAAAAGAACCGGCCTTTCTGTTCCCGAATAACTGCTCTGCCTGTTCTCCACAAAATTATCCGGATTTATCCGGCTCACCTCTATCCATTGAAAAGGCAAAAGGTTTTCTTCTTCTGTTTTGAGTGAAAAAAATATGTTGACTTTTTCCGACGGTGAGAATACATTTACTTTAGTCTCAGCATATACTGAAAATTTTTCAACAGAGCATCTTAATACAGCTTCACCCGGCTGATGTGCAATATAAGTGAATATCCCGTCATTGCCGACAACCTCACCCACTGTTGAATTTGAGGATGAAAAGATAACTGGCATATCAATTTTTGTGCCATAATTATCATAAACCTGTGCTGTCAGGGTTAAAGAATCCCCCGCATAAACAGAAGAGAGATCAGTTATGATTTCAATTGAATCGGGAATAATAACATTTACAAATACTGATTTTGTCTCGCCACCCCCGGATATAACTATTTCTGCTTCACCAACATTGTTTGCCCGGAGCATGCCTGAACTTTCTGCGGATAAAACATGACTGTTCTTCGAGTAAAAAGTAAGGGATATATCGGTTTTTTTACCTTTTTCAAAATAAATAGCTTCGATTAACAAAGAATCTCCTGTCAAAATTTTTTCCTCATGCGGATATACAACCAGTATCTTTTCCGTACCTGTTATTTCGGGATGAGGATCAACATCTTCAATCCAGGCAACATCTGTTGAAATTTCTCCGAGCCAGCCGGCTGAGGCCATATTAGCGCTAACAATTTTTACAAAATGGACAGAATCCGGATCAACATAATTACCTGCAGTGTCAACTGCCCATGCTATATCAACAGGATCACCTCCTGCTCCTTCTAAGGTCTCAGTATAGGGATTATCAGGCAATGACAGATCAACACCCTGCTTCAGCGGATGGCAGTCTGCATACCCAAATACCGGCGGAATGGTCTTCCATTGGGCATCAGACGAATCTGCCTCAATTTGAAGCATGGTCCCCGCAAATTTAACTGAATCCTGTGGATATTGAGGAAAATTCTCTTCTGAAGGGTAATAATCCTGTGTATGATAACTATTTGCTACGATATACCCGGAATTACCATGATTATCTTTCCAGTAAATATCCCTGGAATCTGTCCTGAAATAAGTAACCTCGTGATTTCTCAAGGTAGAGGAATGAAAATGCCTGCTGCCTGCTATCTCGTACCAGGTATCATCAGCCAGGCCATTGCCATTCTGATCAGTCATAACCCATATTACTCCGGGCTCAGATGAACCGGTAAATGAATTACCATAAACGGTAAAATCGATGCCATAAGGATTTTCAGGATCATTAACACAGGCATTTTCAAACTTTAGTATAATGTATCCTCCAAAACTACCCAGGGATACAAGGCTGCTGTATTCTTCAATCATTTTTTGAGCTGCCGGATGTGTTCCTGTGGTTTGAATATTAATATGCTGGCCTGGTGCAGGCTTGTAATCCAGATAATCAGAGATATCATTTTGCGAATGACACCAAAAACTCATTAAGATAAAAACAAATGAAACGTACTTTTCTTTCATTCCCCTTTAATTAGTGTTTGTCTATAAAGCCGGCAGTCTGATCTGAAAAGTTCGCTGATAAATCTTTAACAGCCCGGAAATATGAATTTACTACCCGTAAATAACCATCTTTAGAGCTTAAATAACAATCAGCTACTTAACAAATAAACTCTGACTAATTATAAATACAGGGAAATAAAACGTCAGGCATTAAACCGTCGCTTTTATTCCCGAAAGCTTTTTGATAATGGCAGGTCTTCTGGCTTGTCCCGATCCCCGGCTGCCTTCCCGTTCAGCAACATTAACAGAACAGTGGCAATATATGCCGGGAACATAAAAGACTTACAGCTGCGGGTACAGCTCCGGATTCACACCGGATTCCCTTTTTACGATAACCATTTTCAGTGCAATAATAATATAAAAAATTTAATTCTTATATATTTTTTCAGGTCGTTTTATAGCATAGACAATTAAAAAGATGCCAAATAAAATGAAAGGGATACTGAGCCACTGGCCCATATTCAGCACCATCCCGGCTTCAAAAGCTTCCTGATCCTCTTTTATGAATTCAATTAATAACCTGGGAACAAAGATTAATACAAAAAACACACCTGTCAGCAGGCCATGTTTAAATTTAGCCCGGGTACGCCAGTACAGATACATAAGAATGCCAAATGCTATCAGGTAAGCCAAAGCTTCATAAATCTGGGTCGGATGTTTCGGAACCATTTCATTATTCCGCTCGAAGATAAATCCCCAGGGAAGGGCTGTCTGCATGCCATAAATTTCCGAATTCATAAGGTTTCCTATCCTGATAAAAGCTCCCACAAGGGCTGTAGGGACAACAATCCGGTCAATAGTCCAGAATAGATTGCGTTTAGTAACAGCCCCGGAATATATAAGTAAGGCAATGATAATACCTATCGCCCCTCCATGGCTTGCAAGGCCACCATGCCATATCTTTATTATCTCCCCGGGATTTTGTGAATAATATTCCCATCCGTAAAAGAAAACATGTCCTAAACGAGCACCAACAATCGTGCCTATTATGATATAAAAAAAGAGGGAGTCAACCCATTTCTGACTTACGTTCTCGGACCTGAACATTCTTTCCCCGATGTAGTAGCCAATTAAAAAGCCGGAAGCAAAAAGCAATCCGTACCATCTTATCGAAAGGGGTCCGAGGTTAAATATCTCAGGACTTACATTCCAGTGAATAAAATTTATTAAGCTTATCATAGAATATTATTTAAAAAATCACACTTTACCTCTTCCGTGGCAGTATTTATATTTTTTTCCACTCCCACAGGGACACGGATCATTGCGGCCAATCTTTTTTTCTACTCTTACAGGCTGGGGTTTGGAGCGTTCCTGGGTTTGTGTTTGTGCGCCTTTCATTGGATTTTCGACACCCGGCAGATCAGATTTTTGTGTTTTGTACCGGCTGAGGTCCGTCCTTTTCCTCTCTTCTGCCTCCCTCACCTGATCAGGGCTCTGAATAGGTATATGACCCTTCATAAGAGTAGAAACCACATTCTTGTTCACCGTTGTAATCATCATTTTAAAAAGGTTGAACGATTCAAACTTATATATCAGCAAAGGATCCTTTTGTTCGTATGTGGCTGCCTGTACAGATTGTTTAAGATCGTCCATCTCCCTTAACTGTTCTTTCCATGATTCATCGATGGTATTCAGCACAATCTGTTTCTGATAGGATTTTACCAGTTCCTTTCCCTTATTCCTGTATGCTTTCTCCAGATTACATATTATCTGGAAAATCCTTGTCCCGTCAGATATGGGTACAACAATATTTTTATATATCAGCGATTTAGTTTCATAAACATTTTTTATAACCGGATAAGCCTGCTTTGCAATTGTTTCAACTTTACGATTATATGCGTTGATCATTTTATCGTAAATTTTCTGAGATATCTCATTGGTATTCAACTTTTTGAATTCCTCTTCAGAGACAGGTGATTCCATTGAGAGCAGTCTCATTAATTCAATGTTGAAATCTTCAAACTGATCAGTCCCGTAATATTCATTTACCAGCTCTTCCACTGAATCATACATCATATTGAGCAGGTCAACCTCAAGCCTTTCTCCAAACAGTGCATGCCTCCGTTTTTTATATATCACTTCACGCTGGGAATTCATGACGTCATCATATTCCAGCAATCTCTTCCTGATGCCAAAGTTATTTTCTTCCACTTTCTTCTGGGCGCGTTCAATGGATTTTGATATCATTGAATGCTGGATCACCTCACCTTCCTTGAGCCCCAGCCTGTCCATCACCCCCGAGATACGGTCGGAACCAAATAATCTCATCAGGTCATCCTCCAAAGAAACATAAAATTGCGACGATCCCGGGTCTCCCTGCCTCCCGGCCCTTCCGCGCAACTGCCTGTCCACACGCCTCGAGTCATGCCGCTCAGTTCCGATAATGGCCAATCCTCCTGCTTTCTTCACCTCAGGAGTAAGTTTTATATCAGTTCCGCGGCCTGCCATGTTAGTTGCTATTGTGACAGTGCCGGACCGGCCTGCCTCGGCAACTATTTCAGCTTCCCTGGCATGCAATTTGGCATTTAGTACATTATGTTTGATACCTCTTATCTTTAACATCCGGCTCAATAGTTCCGAAATCTCCACCGAAGTCGTTCCAACCAGAACCGGCCGTCCCGCATTATTTAAACTTACAATTTCATCTATTACAGAATTATATTTCTCACGTTTGGTTTTGTAAACCAGGTCTTCCCTGTCATCACGTATCACCGGCTGGTTAGTGGGAATAACAACCACTTCCAGTTTGTATATATCCCAAAATTCACCTGCTTCAGTTTCGGCAGTTCCGGTCATACCTGCTAACTTATGGTACATCCTGAAATAATTCTGTAATGTAATGGTAGCAAAAGTCTGGGTAGCCGCTTCAACTTTTACCCTCTCCTTTGCTTCTATCGCCTGGTGGAGCCCGTCGGAATAACGCCGTCCTTCCATAATACGACCTGTTTGCTCATCAACAATCTTAACCTTATTATCGATAACCACATACTCCACATCCTTCTCAAACATTGTATATGCTTTCAATAACTGATTGATAGTATGAACCCTTTCAGATTTTACTGCATAATCCTGCAACAATTTGTCTTTCTTCTCCATAAGTTCGTCATGTGGAAGATTCTTACTTTCCAAATCAGCGATCTCAGCCCCCATATCAGGCATTACAAAGAAATCCGGATCATCAAGGCCTCCCGAAATAAGATCAATTCCATTATCTGTAAGTTCAACAGAATTAAGTTTCTCCTCGATGATAAAGTAAAGCGGATCAGTTACAATATGCATATTCTTATTATTATCCTGCATATAAAAATTTTCGGTTTTTTGCAGAACAGCTTTCATACCCTCTTCACTTAAAAACTTTATCAGCGACTTATTTTTTGGCAGCCCCTTGTGCGCGCGTAATAATAATAATCCTCCCTCCTTTTTCTCTTCATCGGTTGGATTATCACTGGTAAGCAAATTTTTTGCCCTTATAAAGATATGGTTAACAAGATCCCTCTGTGCTTTATATAGTTTTTCCACATACCCTTTCAGATCCTCAAACTGCTGATTTTCACCTTTAGGCACAGGCCCTGAAATAATAAGCGGGGTACGTGCATCATCTATCAATACCGAATCGACCTCATCAACTATTGCATAGTGATGTTTCCGCTGAACAAGATCTTCGGGATTTATCGACATATTATCACGGAGATAATCGAATCCGAATTCATTATTGGTTCCGTAAGTAATATCTGCAGCGTAAGCTTTCCTTCTTGCTTCAGAATTGGGCTGATGCTTATCAATACAATCAACGGAAAGTCCGTGAAACTCAAAAATCGGCCCCATCCATTCAGCATCACGTTTTGAAAGATAATCATTGACAGTGACAATATGAACTCCCCTTCCTGCAAGAGCATTGAGAAAAACCGGTAATGTTGCAACAACGGTTTTTCCTTCGCCCGTGGCCATCTCCGCAATTTTCCCCTGATGAAGGACTATCCCTCCAATCAATTGCACATCATAATGTACCATATCCCAGGTAATCTGATTACCCCCGGCAATCCAGCTGTTTTTCCATACAGCCTGATCACCCTTTATAAAAATACTATCCCGTTTTGATGCCAGGTCTTTATCAAACTCCCTTGCGGTGACAACAACCTTTTCATTTTCTTTGAAACGCCGGGCTGTCTCTTTAACAATCGCAAATGCTGCCGGAAGTATATTGTTCAAAACCTCTTCAAGCTTATCATCAACAATTTCTTCAAGCTTGTCAATCTGTGAATATAAACTTTCACTTTCCAGAATATCTGCCTCCTCCGCTTTCGCATTCAATTCAGCAATCTGATCTTCCTCGGCTTTAATATGGTCACTGACTATCTTTCTTAATTTGTCGGTTTCCTCACGTAATTCATCATTTGAAAGGGATACCATACGCTTGTACTCCTCTTTGATATTTTCAACCAAAGGGGTTATCTCCTTAATATCTCTTTCTGATTTAGTTCCAAGTATCTTTCCAAGTATTTTGGTTACTAATGCCATTTTATCAACTGTTTATACAATTTTAAAAATCAATGCAAATTTAGTTAAATGCAAAGGCTAAAACAACCTATAAAACCACATTTTCTTTTTAATCTGAAATTGAGTACGCTCTGAAAAATATATTTTGTTACTAAATCTCATGAAAAAATGATTATTATTTAATCTAGGGAGTTAGCATTCAAGTTTTTATGTATTCTTTATTTATAGGTTATCCATGTTTCCCCTGCTTATCGGAACAAGCTTGAATGGCATTTATGAAGTTATACTAAAAAATTATTGAATATCTGCTGTAATAACTATTCAAATTCACCGGTTCTTTCACCTGACCTCTTTTGAGCTGCGTACATTACTTCTGCCATGGAAACGGGATTCCCGTTTTTCTCCTTACTAATATCAGCAGCTTCCATAAAGGCAAGTATCTCAAGTGTTTCTTCAGGTTTAACGGGAATACGCCCTGTTTCAAAAAAATTTATTATTTCAATCAACAAAGGATTATAGCCCTTATAAGGCCCCAGGTCCTTAATCTTTTTTTCTGTATATACTCTCCCTCCATAACCACCTTTTCCTTCCCGAATACCCCTGAAAGTACCGATCCTGTTATCATCCCAGACACCCGTTACAACATCAGCCCCCGGTGTAAATGCCCTTGAAACATTTCTGCAACCGGTGCCCATGACAGTAAAAAGCATTTCAACCCCGTGAATACCATACCAAAACAGGTCAGGATGGGTTTCTTCAATAGTAGCGGGACTAAATGTTTCCGCTCCGGTTATCTTCCCTGCATCGCTACTTTTAATCTCATCAATGCCTTCGATGTATCGAAGTGACGATGATGAAAACAGAGGAACTTTATATTTCTCAGCCGCATCAAATATTATCATGGCATCTGCCAGGGAGGCTGTCATCGGCTTATCAATGAACATTCGTTTCCCTGCTTTAATCACAGGTATTGCCTGTTCAAGATGACGACGGCCGTCATTTGTCTCCAGTAATACCACATCGACTTTTTTTAGCAACTCTTCAACTGAGTTGACGATTTCCACTCCCATCTCCTTTACCTGCCGGGTATAACCATCTATTCGCTCAACGCTCGACTTTATATCAAGACTGCCATAGGGATATGCAGCAACAACCCTGTAATCCTTGAAACTATCTGCAGCATCAGGATCATTTAAAGCTTTGGTAAAAGCAATACTGTGGGAAGTATCCAGACCTATTATGCCTGCTCTCCGGCCTTCAGAAATATCTTTCCTCATGAGGAAAGACGGGAAAGCTGCAATACCAATACCTGACACAGCTCCTGTTTTTATAAAATTTCTTCTGTCATTCATATCTTTTAATTTTTATAGTCGTTCCCATTCAGACTGCCAACAACAGATCCCATCCATTTCTCAATTTGCCCTGACATAGTTTCAAGGCGGTCAGGATCATTTTCTGATAAGTCATCCTTTTCAAGAGGGTCATTCTCAAGATTATAAAGTTCATACTTAACTTCATCGTTATCATCATGAATCCTGTGCAGCTTATAAGGCCAGTCAAGCCATGCCGCGTGACCGGGGAAAATATCTTCCGCGTATTCTTTATCTGTTTCGCCAGCACCGGGCAGCAACTTTGACGGATCTACTTCTTTACCCGATTGTTGTATTTCTAGAAGCTCTGTCATTATTTCATTTGAGGGCGTTCTAATACCGTCAGCCGGGTATTTCCAGAACCCTAAAGGTTCCGGCCTCTTTTCCATATTGCCTTTTATCAACGGGACGAGGCTGATTCCGTCCAGCACAGGCTGATCATTGATCCCGACACCCGCTATTTCAAGAATTGTAGGATAAATATCTACTGTACCACAGGGAATATTAATGATCCCTGGTTTTGTTATCATGTCAGGCCATTCAATTATGGACGGTACCCGTAACCCTCCTTCATATATCGACCCCTTATGTTCCCTGCCGCCGGTCATTCCTAAACCGGGCAATCCGCCATTGTCACTTAAATACCATAAAACAGTATTGTCAACGATACCCATATCCCTGATCTTCTGTCTGAGTTTACCAAAAGCATGGTCCATCCCCGATATTTCCCCATAAAAATTTTTTAGCTTTTCATCCTGACCGGGATATAATTCTTTAAACCTTTCAGCAGCGATATGTGGATTGTGAGGTGATCCAAAACAGATATATGCAAAAAAAGGACTGGATGCATCTTTGTATTTGCCGATGAAGTCAATGGCAGTATCAATTGTTACCATTGAACTTTCTCCATTTGTCATTACAGCTGTTCCTTCACGACTAAGAACCGGATCATTATCAAAAAAATTGGGAGCAGAGAACCATTCATCAAAACCACTGTTTCCGGGATTAACCGGACTTCCTTTATATACATGTCCAATATGCCATTTACCAAAATGCCCTGTTACATATCCTGCTTTTCTGAGAGCTTCGGCAAGTGTAATTTCCCGGGGACGCAGTGTATATCCCCAGCTGAAACAACCAAAGCGATTGGGATGACGGCCTGTCATTATGCTTCCCCTTGTTGGAGAACAAACAGGTGCAGCTGCATAGAAGCGATCAAACCGTAATCCTGATTCAGACATACTATCGAAATTGGGAGTTTTGAGAACAGGATGCCTGTAATATCCCATATCCCCCCAGCCCTGATCATCTGCTAAAACAATAATAATATTGGGTTTTTTGTCCGGTACAGTTTGTTTTTTACAACCAATGTTCATTAAAAATAAAAGAGAGACAAAAAAACAATAAAGAATAATTTTTTGATTAATGTTCATAATTTAATTGTTAATTCGGTTAATTTATATTATTCGGCTATTAAAAGAGTCTTTTTTAAAAGTTAACCGGTCAGGCATTGAAAAGCAATGTGTGCATAAGATATTCGGCAGACTTTACAAACAAACTGATTAAATAATTTTTAAGGTCTAAAGATACAAGTTAAAAATAAATTTTAAAAGGAAGACCTTAAAAGAGGTTGGGAATTTTTACTGTTTTTTATATATTTATTCCCTTACAGATATTTTAAATAAATTTGCCGGTAACAATTATATAAATTTTTTATTAAGTAATATGTCCCAGGCAACACCAAAGACCAAAATCAATTGTTTTATTATATGCAAGTCGCTTAGTAACAAAGATATAACAAATTGTATTTATAATTAAAACCTTAAAATGATGACATTGTTTGCTGAAAACAAATTCCATACTTTGATAAAAACACGAATAGTTGTTTTATTACTTTCATTACCATTCATTTTTGCGGGCTGTAATTCTAAAAATGATACTGGTTCAGACAGTGGATCATTGGTAAAGAATTATGACTGGCCCATGTGGAGATATGATGCCGCCAGAAGAGCAAAGGCAGATATGAATATTCCGGAAAAACTCAGACTTATCTGGACAAGGCAAATGGAAGAGCCAAAACGATGCTGGCCTTTTCAGTATGAAGATTATTACACCAGTGGCAATCCTGACCAGATAGGTAAGCTATCGTTCGATATATCGTATGAGCCGGTCGTTGGAGAAGGTATATTATTTGTGCCTTCGATGGTGTCGGACAGGCTTACTGCATACTCTGCGGATAACGGGAAAGAATTATGGCGGTATTATGCAGGGGGGCCGGTCAGATTTGCACCTGTTTATAATTCGGGCAAAGTATATTTTATTTCAGATGACGGGTACCTGTATTGTCTAAAAGCCGGATCCGGAAGAATGTTATGGAAATATAAAGGCAGCTACACATCAAGAAAGGTATTGGGCAATGAACGGATAATAAGTATATGGCCTTCGCGCGGGGGACCTGTCATCAGAGACGGAGTTATATATTTCGCGTCAGGAGTAATTCCTTTTGAAGGTACTTTTATCCACGCCTTAAATGCAGAAAATGGCAAAAGGATATGGACCAACAGTACGAGCGGATCAAAATGGATGCTCCACCAGCATGGAGGAGCTCTCTCTTTCGGAGGCCCTTCTCCCCAGGGGTATCTCGCTGTAAGTGGTGATAAAGTGATCGTCCCCGGAGGCAGGACTCCCCCTGCTGTATTTGACAGGCAAACAGGCAAATTTTTATATTTCAACCTGCCGACAGGGAATGTTGGTAAAGGAGCCGGAGGATACAGGGCTTTTGCCTCGGAAGAATGGTTTTTTAATCACGGGATGATGTATTCACTGGAAGACGGGGCTCAGTTTGGCCATGTTCCGGGAGATGTGATTACAAATGGAGCCTTTATAGGTAAACTTGGCAACTCCCTGATAGCGCATAAATCTGATCTGAAAAAAACAGAAATAGAAGTAATGGACAGGCTCCAAAGAGGCACATTGGAAAAGATATACAGCCTGGAAAAATTATGGCAGATTGATATTAACAGTCTGGACCGACTGTTTTTTAAAACCAATAGTCATTACGTAATCACAAAGAATGAAGGTAAAACAGCAGCACTGCTTAATATATCAGAAAAAGGTAAGCCCGGATCAACTGTATGGGAATATGATATTGACGGGGAGATTTGGAGCATGCTGGCTGCTGACGGGAAACTTTTTATAGTAAGCAGGACAGGAAAAATATACTGTTTTGGTGAAGGTGATATAAAATCTCCAAAACATTATAATTATCAGCCAAAATTTAATGCCCACCGCCGTAAAAATGAAAAACTCGCAGGTGATATTCTTGATAAGGCGGAATTCAGGGAGGGGTATGCTTTAATATATGGTACGTATGACACAGATCTCATAAAATGTCTGGCAGACAAAAGTTCCATGCACTGGGTTGTTGTTGAATCCAACAGCCGGAAAATAAAAAAAATGAGAAGGCAGCTTGATGCCCAGGGCCTTTATGGCAGAAGAGTTTCAGTTATCGAAGAAAGTGATGATTGGAATGAATTCCTCCCGTATATATATAACCTTATTGTTCTGGAGGACAAAAATCTATTAACTGAACAAATAAAAATGATATATAATTGCCTTCGACCCTATGGAGGAACAGCATGTTTTATAAAAGCAGGATCAGATCTTGCAGATAAGATCTCCGGAATAAAACTTGCTAACAGTGAATTAAAAGAAGAAAATGGCATGCATCTGTTAGTCCGCCATGGCAGCCTGCCAGGATCGGCAGAATGGACACACCAGTACGCAAATTCATCCAACAGGACATATTCTGAAGATCAACTGGTAAAATTACCGCTTGGAATACTTTGGTTCGGCGGCCCTTCCAACTTAAATATTCTCCCAAGGCACCATCTGGGGCCGGTACCCCAGGTGGCAGGAGGCAGGTTAATTATCCTCGGAGTGGAAACGATCAGCGCCAGATGTGTTTATACCGGAAGGGAATTATGGGTGAAAGAAATACCGGGAATCGGACATCCCTTTACCGACCTGGAATTGGAGAAACAGTTCAGGGAAGGAAATGAAGTCTATATGTCCAATCACCCTGGTGCAAACTTCATTGGCAGCCCTTATGTCTCACTTCAAAAAGAAATCTATGTAATCCACAAAGATAAACTTCTTACCCTGAATGCGGCAACCGGTGAGACCATCACTGAATTCCGCCTTCCCGAAACAGAGAATATAAAAATAAATGAATTCAGTCATATAATGGTATCCGGGGATCATCTAATTACTGCCATTGATCCTCAGATTTTTGATGACGGGGAACCAGGGAAGACAGACAACTGGAATGCAACTTCAAGCTCTGTTATTATGGTTATGAACCGCCATAACGGAAAAGTACTGTGGACAAAAAGGGCAGAAAAAGGTTTCAGGCATAATGCAATAGTTGCCGGGGAAAATAGTTTATTCCTGATTGACGGATTGTCAGAAGGTGTGATTGAAATTTTTGCAAGAAGAGGGAAAAACATATCCGGCTCTAAAATGTTCGCTTACGATCTTAAAACCGGCGACGAATTGTGGTCATCAAATAATGATGTATTCGGGACATGGCTGGGATATTATCAGGATAAAGACATCCTGATCGAGGCCGGAAGATATGGAGGGAAAAAGAATCTGCCTGATGAACCCCGCGATAAGATGAAAGCCCGCTGTGGAACAACAGGTAAGGTTCTTTGGATAAGCCATGAGAATTATTCAGGAGCGCTGGGACTACATCCTGATATGATAATTCCCGGAAAACCCGGTGAAGCGGTTTTAGATCCTTATACAGGGAAAGCAATTCAGAAAGAAAACCCGCTGACAGGAAAAAAATACAACTGGAGCTGGTATAAATATTATGGATGCGGAACAATGAACTCAAGTAAATATCTGATTGCATTCCGGTCGGGAAGCGCCGGATACAGCGATCTGGTAAATTTTGCCGGTACCGGTAATTTCAGTGGATGGAAAGCAGGTTGTACGAATAATCTTATTCCTGCAGAAGGACTCCTAAATGCTCCTGATTATACAAGGACATGCACATGTTCGTATCCGCTTCAATGCAGCTTCGGACTTGCTCACATGGCTGATGCCGGAATTGAGATTTGGACATTTAACAGGCTTCGAGCAGGTGATGGCTCATTTCACAATCTGGGAATAAATTTCGGAGCCCCGGGAAACAGAAAAGAAGATAATACCCTTTGGATTGAATATCCTAAGGTTTATACGGACGGACCTGATATTCCCGTAAAAATAGAATCCGATTCATTAGAATGGTTTGGTAATCATGATACATGGATTGAAAATCCTGAAGAAAAATACAATTGGGTGGCCTCTTACGGTGTAAAAGGAATTAAATCTGTTTCTGTAGAACTTATTCCCGGGCAGTTAAATGAAGAACGAAACTATGCCGTAACACTATATTTTGCTGAACCTGATGATATCGCAGCTGGGGAAAGAATATTTGATATTTTTATTCAGGGAGAAAAAGTCCTTGAAAACTTTGATATTGTAAAAGAGGCGGGCGGCCAGGCCAGGGTAATATCAAAAAAATTCGACAACATAAAGGTGAAAAATAGATTAACCATCAAAATGTCACCCAACTTAAAAAGATCAGTTCTTTCAGGGCTCCGGATTGAATCTTAACCTGACAAATTTGAATCCGGCTCTGTTATAAATACCGGAAATTTAAATGACAGTCCGGCCACTGCCTTTAATTACCTGCAGAAAGTGTTGATCATATTTGTTATGAATAAAAATGATCTGAATTGTTTATATTTATGCCTGAATAATATTACAGGCACTTCAAATTATAGAATGCAAAAAAAGATATTGATAGCATTGAAGTTTATTCTTGGACTGAATTTGATGATAATCATTGAAAGTCAGTCATGTCCGATTCCCGTTTTCAGATATGCCCTGGAATACTGGGAGTCTGATAATTATAATCTGGAAATAGTTTATAACGGTCCATTAAAAGAAGACGAGGAACAACTGCTGAAAATATTATCACAATCATCATCAGGGAACAACCTGACAGCCAACCTGAATGTTACAAAAAGAGAGGCAGACAAAACGGATGGTGTGCCACCGGGGAGTGTGCCGCAGATGATTCTCCGCTATCCTTATGTTACGGGAATCAAAAAAGTAATATGGTCAGGCCCTTTAAACAGGAACAATGTTAATGCCCTTCTCAATTCATCTTTTCGTAAGCAGATTTCAGAAAAACTTCTTAATGATAAAACAGCTGTATGGATTTTACTGGAAAGCGGCGACAAGCAAAAAGACCAGCAGGCGTATAAACTGCTTGAAGAAGAATTAAACCGTCTTGAACAGACTCTGGTATTGCCTGATTTTGATATGTGGTGGAATGACCCTCATGAAAATGGTGATAACAAGCCTGTCATAGATTTTGATATTATTCGGTTATCAAGGGATAATAGCGATGAAGAGCACCTCATACAAATGTTTATTAACAGTGAAACTGATCTTAAGGATTTTAATTCAGAACCGATTGTCTTTCCGGTATATGGTCGTGGTCTTATTATTTACGGCATAGTAGGAAAAGGGATCAATTCGTGGAATATAAGGGAAGCGGCAGAATTTATTACAGGAGAGTGTTCATGCCAGGCCAAATTGCTCAATCCTGGTGTAGATCTGCTAATGTCAGTAAACTGGGATAAACAAATCCGCAGGATAACTGATCCCGGGATTGCCAATCCTCTTACCGGTATGGGAGATTTCAGCAACAGGGAGGCGGAGGCCCGCCATCTCCTGGAAACGGCAACGGAGAAACGACTGGGAAATATTAACAATAATAAAAAGGAACTGAAAACGGAAGCTGATAAAGTGGTCTATCTTGATATCTTCGGTAATAAAGAGGGTAACGGCGGACCGGGAGGGGAAATAACAGATCCCGGAAAAAACAGTAAATTTTTAACAGATAAAGATAATAATACAGATTCCAAAAATGAGCCAGGAAACACCGGGCAGCACCTGGATAAACAAAATAGTTTACCGGATGGCCGGAAAGCCACAGATTATATGGGTAATTCTGAAAAAAACAAAGGTTTTGGCAGTACCATTATCCGGACATTCATTATCATTATCATCATAGTATTGACCGGTGGAATAGTTATCTTTTTAAGAGCAAAAAAATAATAAGTGGGCAGTCCTGATGCAAAAAAGGACTCGCATATTATGAGAAAATTTATTTAAAACTGTATAAAACAACTACTCATGAATACCTGGAAGATAATAAAAAGGGAACTGACACACAAAAAGTTTGGATTTATCACGGGTACTCTTTCTCTGTTAATAGCTACAACAGGTTTTGTGGTAGTTATGGTGTTGCTTAAGGCAGATGAACTGGCAACAGAAAAAAGGTTTATCGAGAAAGAAAGGCAACTGAATGAAGAAATGGTTCAACTGGAGGACGATTACAGGATAATTATGAGAAATATGGGATATAATATCCTGATCGTCAATAAAGGCCAGGACATGGGAGAACTTGAAAGACTGGGTTATGCCACTACTTATATGAATTATGAAGATGTTTGGAAATTAGCAGAAAGCGGGATTAAAACACTGAATCATCTACTGCCTGTTTTACAGGAAAAAATACATTGGAAAGAGAAGGATTTCGATATCTATTTATCGGGAATCAGGGGCCAGGTACCGGTATATAGCAAGCCCGGCCATCTAACAGCCGATTTTGAATACCGCTCACCAATTATGGAAAGGGTTCCGGATGGCATGGCAGATATTGGTGAAGAAATTGCAAAATCATTGAATCTGAGGCCGGGAGACAAAATAACAATACAAGGTGAACAATTTGAAATAAATCGCATTTATCCCCAAAAAGGCACTAAAGATGACCTGACGGTTTGGGTACCCCTCGATAAGGCGCAATACATTTTAGGAAAGAAGGATCTGATAAACGGAATTCTTGCACTTGAATGTGTTTGTGTTTCCGAAACCACAGGTCAGGCAAAAAAAGAGATTGTCGAAATACTCCCGGATGTAAAAGTTTTTGAATTCAGTTCATTGATTGCCGCCCGTGCTGATGTCCGCAAAAGGGCTGAAGAATTACATGAGGAAATTATGACTGCTGAAATAGTTAATCAGAAACAGTTACGCAGGGAAAAAGAGGGACTGGCCTCAATTCTTGTAATTATTCTTATAGCCGGAGCCTCTGCATGGATCTTTGTTATGATATTAAATAATGTACGCGAGCGGAAACAGGAGATAGGTATCCTGAGGGCAATCGGTTTCAGTCGTATAAAGGTTTTGCATATCTTCCTCGGAAAATCAGCAATTATGGGATTAGTGGCCGGATTAGCAGGTTGCCTTGCAGGAATTTTTCTGGGTATCTACTGGAGCGGAGCCGGGCTGAACAGTTACAATCAGCTTCTGAACGCAGGGATCCTTGTTCCCGGCTTGCTATTGTCACCAGTATTAGCCCTGGCAGCAGGATTCATACCTTCACTGATTGCAGCGACACAAGATCCGGCAACAGTTCTCAGCAATGAATAATATTATAACCGGTTATATACATTAAAAATGAGATTTTCCCTGATTGCAGGTTAAAACTAATGGAAGATAAAATAATAAAATATTTGAATCAGTTCATAACAGGAACTTATTCATGATCACTATGGAAAGTAAGAAAAATTAAATTAACAGATAATATATGGTATTAAAAGTATCAGGCCTGAAAAAATCATATATAACTAAAAAAGAGACGGAGGTAAAAGCACTTAACGGGATTTCCCTTGAAGTGGGTAAGGGTGAACTTGTTGAGGTAAAAGGACCGAGTGGATGCGGAAAGACAACTCTTCTTCTTATATGCGGTGGATTACTATGCCCTGATGAAGGGGAAATTCTTCTGAATAATAATAATCTGTATAATATTTCATCGCAACTAAGAGACAAACAAAGGGCTGAAAATATCGGTTTTGTTTTTCAGCAGTTTTATCTTATTCCTTATCTTAATGTGCTTGAGAATGTAATGATACCTGCGGCAGGATTGAACTCACCATCTGCTTCTCTGAAAGACAAATCAGAGGAATTAATACGAAAGTTTAATCTGATTCACAGGATTAATCATATGCCGGCCGAACTTAGTACGGGAGAGCGTCAGCGTGTTGCACTTGCCAGGGCGCTGATCAATGATCCAAAGATCCTGCTGGCTGACGAACCAACAGGAAACCTCGACAATGAGAATGCTGGAATAGTGTTAAATCACATTTCAGATTTTGCAAAAGAAGGGGGTGCCGTGCTGCTGGTAACTCATGACACAAGGATCAGCACTAATGCTCACAGAAAATATGTAATGAAAGAAGGAATATTTATCTGAAAATAATTGATCTTATTCGTATGAAACGAGCCTGATTTAAAAATCACACAAGAGTGTGATTAAAACAAATGCGAATTCCATATGATACCTTTGAAAATAATTAATTTTAATCATATGAAAAGTTACAGTATCATAATTTTATGGGGCCTTTTTTTAACAGCCTCATGTATATCCCCTGATACAGATAATAGTGAATGGTCCCAGTACAGGAGTGATGCCGGCAGGACCGGATACACTGCTCAAAAGCTATCCCAAGATTTGGGCGCCAGATGGATTTATCACATCGGGCCGTCAGACAGATCATGGACAGGGATACATACAAGGATGACATTTGATTATACCTATCAACCTGTTATCTCAAAAGGAATATTATACATTGGTAATTCAAATGACAATCAGGTATATGCAATAAATACAAAAACAGGTAAAAAGGTGTGGACATACTATACCGACGGACCTGTAAGGTTTGCCCCTGCAATTTACAGGAACAAACTTTATGCTGTAAGTGACGATGGATATATCTATTGCCTTTCAGCAAAAAAAGGAACACTTCTATGGAAAAAATATGGCGGCCCCGGAAGAGATATGATCCTTGGTAACGGCAAAATGATATCGAGATGGCCTGCCAGAGGCGGGCTGGTAATAAATGACGGCATTTTGTATTTCGGAGCAGGAATATGGCCATCTGAAAAAATATTTATCTATGCCCTCGATCCCGGCAACGGAGAGATTTTATGGGTCAATGACCACTGTGGCGGCATTGAGATGCCTCAGCCACATGGTGGCGCTGTCGCAAAAAGCGGCCTTTCTGCACAAGGATATTTTGTAACCGGATGCGATAAGTTATTTGTTCCTACCGGCAGGGCCGTACCTGCCGCCCTGGATCAGAATTCAGGGGAAATGAAATATTTTCATCTCCAGAGATACAGGAATATCGGGGGATCGGCAATTATGGCAACCGATAGCTTCCTGTTCATACCAAGTGGTAATACAAGAGATATGAATGAAACAAGGGGAACAAAATATTCTGTTTTCAACAGCAACGACGGACATATTATTGAAAATGAATTAAACTCTGAAGCTGTTGCCATATCTCCTGATTTTTTATATTGTATTAATAATGATTCACATCAGATTGAAGCATATAACAGGGCCAGCCTGGTAAAGATCCGTGAAATAGTTGACAGGAAAGGAAATAAAACAACAACTAAAAGTCTGGCCAATCCTGCCTGGACTGCCGGGATACTATGCGACTATGCAAAGACATTGATTGTTACCGAAAACATGTTAATTGCCGGAACAGCTACTGAAAAAATATTGCTTCTTGACAGCAGGAATGGCAATCTTTTATCCTCATATAAAGTTGATGGCGTTCCTCTGGGTCTTGCCGTAGCCGGTGGGTCATTATTTGTCAGTACCGACAAAGGAACTTTATATTGCTTTGACCATGATCATGATGATCAACCTGAAGTGTTTTTTAATGACTTTACAAACTTTGAAGCTGAATCAGAATCTGTTTATACTAATGCCGCTGAAGATATTATTGCTAAAACCGGAATAAAAAACGGATATTGCCTCGACCTTGACTGTGGAGATGGAAGTCTTATCTATGAGCTTGCAAAAAAAACAAACCTGAGATTTATCGGCCTGTCCGATAGCAGGAAAAACATAAACCTTGCAAGGGAAAAACTGAGTGAAGCGGGATTATATGGTTCCCGTGCTGTTGTTTTTGAGGGAGATATAAATACTCTACCACTCCCGGATTATTTCGCAAATCTGACAGTTTCCCAAAAATCCCTGCAAGAATATGACAATCAAAATTTATCATCGAATATTAAGCGTTGTCAAAAACCTTACGGGGGTATAATTATTACCGGTGAACCGGGCAAAATGAGCATGGATGTCAGAGCAGGACTGAAAGGTGCAGGACAATGGACCCATCAGTATCATGATCCTGCCAATACAACAATCTCCGAAGACAATATTGTAAACGGTAATCTGAAGATGCTGTGGTTTAAAGACTCTGACTTCGATATGCCCTCGCGGCATGGACGCGGGGTTGGCCCTCTGTATAAGGATGGCCGGTTATTTGTTCAGGGCAACAATGGCATAAGGGCAGTTGATGCATATAACGGCCAATTGTTATGGGAATACTATATTGAAAATCTAATGACAGAATATGACCAGGAACATATCATGGGAACTGCCATAACCCAGGGCAATTGGTGCATAGAAGATGATAAATTGTTTGTGAGGCGGGGTTTATCGATGTACAACAGGGCAGCGAGGGATTGTTATGTGCTTGATGTCAAAACAGGAGCCAGAACAGGAACCTTCACTACCCCGGAAGGCTACTGGGGTTATATCGCAGCTAAAAAAGGCATCCTTTACGGATCAGTCGCAAATGAAAAACACATTGTAAAATGGGGATGGCAGGAAAGTGATATGTTTGGCCAGTTTAGCGAATCAAACTCGATATTCGCATTTGATATAAATACAGGTGAATTGTTATGGGAATATAAAGCTGAAAATTCAATACGCCACAATACAATAGCAATTGGTAATGATAAAATTTATTTTATTGACCGGCCTGTTGCTGAAATGGATTATATCTATTCAAGAAGAGGTATTGAAAAAGAACATGAACCGGGTGTTTTAATTGCTTTGGATGCTAAAACGGGTAAAATGCTCCTCCGTAACAGCGAAAATATCTGGGGAACACTTCTTATTTTAAACGAAAAATATAACAAGATAATTATGTCCTACAGTGATACAAGGTATAGCCTTCCATCTGAAAAGGGGGGTAAAATTGCCGTGTTGGATGCAAAAACAGGTTATAAAATATGGGAATCTCCAACAAGAAAAAACCTTCCTGCCGGCTATTCAAGCTCAAGCCGGTCCAGACCACTGGTAAATGATAGTATAATATTTGCAGAACCGGAAACTTTTGATTTATTTTCGGGAAAAATTATTGATAATAATTTTGAGCGTTCTTATGGATGCGGGATAATATCCGGATCAAAAAATATGCTGTTTTTCAGATCAGCAACTATGGGATATTACTGGTTCGACAATATTGAAGCAGGAATCCAAAACTATGGAGGGATAAGGCCGGGCTGCTGGATTAATATTATTCCTGCCGGCGGTCTTGTATTAATGCCTGATGCAACCAACAGATGTGATTGCAGCTACCTGATGAAATCATGGATCGCATTAAAGCCATCCGAATAATTTTGACCGATGAATTAAAATCAATCATAATCAATGCTAATTACAGCAGGGAGTATTCAACAATAATAAAAATATATATAAGCCCCGATCTTAAGGCCCGCAGGGTTTATAAATTATCCTGCAAATTAACAGGGAATTAAATTAAACACAATAATATTTTTCCAGACATGACTAAGAAAAAACTGATTCTGATTTTTATTGCAATTTGTAATTCATTCCAGGCGCTTTATTCCCAGGAGCTCTACCCGGTTAAAGGAATTATCTATAATAAAGAGACAAACGAACCAGTTCCAAATGCAAATATTATAATTGCCGGCACTAACAAAGGGACAAGTACTGATTCAGAAGGTAATTTTGAGTTAAGACTGGCAGATGGGAAGCATATCCTTAAAATTACTTCTATAGGTTTCTCAGATAAAGAATTATCCATACACTTCCCGGATGAAAGCAGGGAATTCTTTAGCATAGGATTGTCTCCTGAAAAACTCGAAATAGAGGGTGTTGATGTTTTTGGGAGATATATTACCGACAGAGATACGTCGATAAACAGGATCCCTCTCTCAATATTGCCAGCCATAACAAGGGTAGAAGCTGTCGAAATAGAAAAACAGGGAGCTGTTACTCTCATTGATGCCGTGAAATATATTCCGGGGGGATGGACTGAAAGCAGGGGAAGGAAGACCAAACAATTTTTTTCAGTAAGGGGACAAAAATACCCCTATCCCAATTATTCTATAGACGGTATATGGCAAAAGGAATTTGAGGAAACCGGATATTTTATCTCTGCCCTTGATATCGAATCGGTTGAGATAATACGCTCCGGCAGCGCGTTGGTAAAAGGACTATCGGGACTGACCGGTGTTATTGACATTAAGACAAAAAAACCGGAACGTGAAAAAGTCTCTTTGACGGCAAAGTTCGGCGAGCTGAATAACTATGTAACAAATATTCAGTATGGAAATAAGATCAATAATATATCTTTTAACACCTCTGCCGGGTTCTTTGGGACAGGTGGCATTCCCGACAGAAAAGGCAAAGAAGGTATAACCAATTTGCACGGGAACATGGAATGGCAAATGTCAGATAAATTTAAATTATTCTCAGGTGCCACATATGTTGGCGGACTCCGTGAATTTGTCACTATTGTTGAGCCAGGCGCGTCAAACATTGCAAGCAGGGAAGAGAAATATGATCCCGTCAGGTCACTGATAACTTATCTTAAGCTAAATTACCGGGGAAATGACGGCTCTCTGACCGAATTACAAACCAATATGACTTACAGGAATGCAAATTATGTAATGTATAATATTCCCCGGGATGAAACATCCGAACAACCTGAAAAAGATTGGGAATACGGATTAAACCTGCTGCACAGCCGTCCGCTAAGTCCTGCAAACACCCTCCGAATAGGAGCACTTTACAATCACTGGGAAGCGCCAAATGGCAAACGCTATTATGTTGGCCGCTCGTGTAATGTCCATACCTGGTCAGGTGTTATCGCAGATGAACAAAGAATTGGCAGTCTTTTAATCGACGGGGGATTCAGGTTAATAGGAGGACATATTACCGAATGGGGAGGTTTTGGCATTGAAGGGAGTGCAAAAGGGTTCCAGGATGTGGCTCCTATCGAGGATGAAGCAGCCCCTGCGGAATGGCAATCGGCATTAGGAGGAACATATTTATTACCACATTCATTATCACTGCATTATAATTTTTCAGGAGGAACTATAGCACCCAGGAAAGGGAGTCTGGATGAACATGGCGAACCCCCGGAAACAGAGGGCAGGTTTCAGCATGACATAGGACTAAGATATAAATGTCCCGGGCAAAATGAATTCTCACTGACCGCCTTTTATGCAAAAAGAAAAAATGCCATTGACTTCACGGGGAATACAGTAACCACGGAAAATGACATCATACTGGAACTATACGAAAACCTGGATAAGCTGAGTTATGGCATTGAGATGGCAACAAAAATAAATGTCCCTTATATTAACAGCTTTATTTCGGCAAATGCATTGCTTATGAAAGGGAAGAAAGAAGAAGGCAACGAAATGGTCAAGGATAACCAGTTGCCTGATATAATTCTCAATGCAGGAATAATGTATGAAAATTCAGGATTTGATGCAAACCTGTTCATCAACTATACATGCCCATACTCAAATAACAGATTTGTAGATCCTGCATGGAGAGCAGCAAATGGCGATTATCCACTTGGCGATTTTGTAGCGGCCGACATTACAATTGGATACACATTCCCAGGCCGATTCTCAAAAAGAATATTTGCCGAAGTAAAAAATATACTTGATCAGAAATATGAAACAGTCGCATGCTATCCTGATCCCGGCAGACTGTTTCTGATGGGTATCAGGGTTCATTATTAATATCTAAAATTCAAAAAATCCATAAATCCATATTGAAAATTTTGAATTTTTGATTTTAAAAAAAGTATTTTAGATGCATGAGCCCTGCCTCATCCGCTTAATTACTTTTTAAAAATATGCAGGAATATATATTTTAAACGAGTTGCAATCCAACGGGAATATTATGAGAAACCTTTTCAAAATAGAAGTTGAATGTCATTCGGGTTACAAGGCCGATGAATACCCAAAACGTTTCTATTGGGATAATATATCCTTTGATATTGCAGAGATTGCAGATCGCTGGTATCAGCGGGGACACGATCCGGCAATGCCGGACGCCGACTACTTTAAAGTCCGCACCATTGATGATAAAGTCTATATTCTGCGTCATGAAATAGAAAATGACATCTGGTATTTATGGATTCGCGGGGAAAGTTTGAACCTTTAAATTGAGGTTGTCTGCACTGTTTCCACCAGCTCCCTGCCCTTATTAATCGCCTCCAGGTTAAGAGGAATAAGGTTATGGTAACGTCTGGGGAGTGATTTTTCCAATCCTTTTTCTACATTTTCAATTTTAAGAATAGGCCTTATTTCAAGAAAACCACCTAGAACAATCATATTAAAAACTTTTGGATTGCCCATATCTACTGCTGCTTTAGTTCCTTCAATCCTGTAGATATTAATATCTTTTCTGGAAGGTGGATTAATCACACCATTAGGATCATACAATAAAGTGCCGCCGGGTTTAATACTATTTTCGAATTTATCCAGGCTTTGTTGATTCAATAAAATAGCAGTATCAAACTTTTGTAAAATTGGTGAACTGATATGTTCGTCACTTACTATAACTGTTACATTAGCAGTTCCGCCACGCATTTCAGGGCCATAAGACGGGAACCAGGTAACTTCTTTATCTTCCATGATACCGGAATAGGCCAGTATTTTACCCATAGAAAGCACTCCCTGCCCCCCGAAGCCTGCAATGATCATCTCTTCGGTCATGATTTCAGATGTATTTCATTATAATTGATTTTTCCTTTTTTCGCTGTCTTTAATATCACCCAAAGGATAATAAGGAAACATATTTTCTTCCATCCACTTATTAGCCTGGACGGGTGTCATCTTCCAACCTGAGTTACATGATGAAACAACTTCTATCAGAGAGGTTCCTTTTTTATCAAGTACATTATGAATACCTTTCTTTATTGCACGTTTGCATTTACGGACAGCAGCAGCTGTATGAGCGGCCTGCCGTGATACATATGAAGTTCCGGGCAGCTGTGCAACCAGTTCTGTCATCCTGATCGGAAAACCGTTAAGATCTGTATTACGGCCCGCCGGGGTTGTTGATGTTACCATTCCCTCGATGGTTGTGGGGGCCATCTGCCCTCCGGTCATGCCATAAATCCCGTTATTGATAAAAACAACCAGAATATTTTCACCTCTGTTACAGGCATGAATAATTTCACCTGTACCAATAGATGCCAGATCACCATCGCCCTGGTATGCAAAAACAAACTTATCAGGATTTAATCGTGAAATACCTGTTGCCAAAGCCGGCGCCCTCCCGTGTGCAGCCTCCTGCCAGTCAATATCAATATAATTATATGCAAAAACAGAACACCCGACAGGAGCTATTCCGATAGTTCTTTCCTGGAGATCCATCTCTTCAATCAGCTCAGCAAGTATCTTATGAACCACACCATGTGTACATCCCGGACAATAATGCATTATATTGTCAGTCTGAACTTTTGACCTGCCATAAACAATATTTTCCGGTTTAATGATATCTTTAATGTCTGTTATCATAACTCTTTAATAAATATTTTCTCAAGCGCTTCAACAATTTCTTCAGGATTGGGAATAATACCACCCATTCTTCCAAAATGATTAACTCCCTTTATATAGCCTGACTCATACAGGGCAAGCTTAATGTCTTCTACCATTTGGCCTGCATTCATCTCAACCGATAAAAATCCTTTGGCATTTTCAGCCAGTTTACCAATAATTTTTTTTGGAAATGGATAAAGTGTAACAGGTCTCAGCAAACCCACCTTCAGTCCCTTTCCTCGTGCTATTTCAACTGATTTCTGACATACCCTTGAGGAAGTCCCGAATGCTACAAGTATATATTCTGCATCATCACACTGAATAGCCTCATATCGCTGTTCTTCATTCTCAAGCTGCTTATATTTTTCCTGTATCCGGCGGTTATTATTTTCCATTTTCAATGGATCCAGCTCAAGAGAAGTTATTATATTTCTCTCACGATCAGGCGGCTTCCCAAGAGTAGCCCATGAGCCAAACTTCTCTCTTATTTCTTCATCAGTCCACCTTTTTTTATATTCCGAAAGCTCCACCTTTTCCATCATCTGACCTATTGCCCCATCAGTAAGTATCATAGCAGGATTTCGATACTTAAATGCAAGGTCAAATGCAAGTCCGACAAAATCATTCATTTCCTGCACAGATGCAGGCGCCAGTACTATAAGCCTGTAATCGCCATGCCCCCCACCCTTCACTGCCTGCAAATAGTCGGCCTGTGAAGGCTGAATGGTCCCAAGTCCGGGCCCTCCCCGCTGAACATTGACAATAAGGCAGGGTAGCTCTGCCCCGGCAATATAAGATATGCCCTCCATCATTAAACTTATACCCGGACTGGAAGATGAAGTCATTACTTTTTTCCCGGTTGCGGCACCACCATAAATCATATTAATGACAGCAACTTCACTTTCAGCCTGTAGAACAACCATACCTGTCTCATTCCAGGGCTCCCGTTCCATGAGGGTTTCCATTACCTCCGACTGAGGTGTGATCGGATAACCGAAATAACCATCGCATCCACAGCGGATAGCTGCTTCGGCCAACACCTCATTTCCTTTCATTAACCGTTCTTGATTCATAATTCAATTTATGATTTCCGATTTATTAATTAGTGAATATTAACATGGCACTAAACCTTAATACGGAATACAGTTATGCAGGAATCCGGACATACTAAACCGCAATTAGCACATCCTATGCAGGCTTCGGGATTTACCATGAATGAATAGTGATACCCCCGGCTGTTAACTTCGCTGTGCAAAGCCAAAACATCGAAAGGACACTCTTCAACACATAAATTACATCCCTTGCATACTTCTTTATCTATCACTACTGCTCCTTTGACCTTTGCCATAAAATATTGTTTTTTGCATCTGATATTACGAACTTTTGTTTTAAAAAATCTTCCGGCAAATATAACCGGAAATATTGCCACTATCCACATCAATGCCATTAAAAACAAAGGAAATCAACACAAAACAAAATTACTATCTTTCCCTGATTTGCTTTTAATAAATCAATATTTTGCAAAACTATTTTTTACATCGGGAAAAATATGCAACTAATGTTGCTTAATCGATTTTATCGGAGAAAAGGAAAGGTATATGGAGATACATATCCGAATTTGTGAAGGAATTAGTTTAAAATTTTAATTGCAACTAAAAATGAAAAATGAAGCCTGCATCTCTTTAGATAAAGATCCCTCGGGTGCCCGGGATTAGATCTTGTAAAGGAAACGGGTAAGAATGTTACGATGTATTCCCAGATAAGATGCAATATGTTGCCTTTGAAGTTTCTTACATAGTTGGGGGTACTCTATGAAAAACTTTCTTATTCGTTGTTCTGCATTAAGGGACTGGAATGAATGAACCCTTTCCAGGGCTTGTATATAACTTTCTTCGGCTAAAATACGGACAGTTCTTTCAAACTTACGGTTATTATCCAGTAAGAATTTAAACTCCTCCTTTTCAATGTATATGAGAGTTGAATCCTCATATGCACGTATCGATTCGGTAGAATCTTTGCCTGAATAAAATCCATAATGATTACTCACTATAAAATTGTTTGGAGGAAAGAAAAAACGTGAAATCCACTCAGTTCCACTATCAGAGACATAAACCGAATAAAGCAGGCCATCAATTAATATCCCTATCTTTTTTGTTTTCTCTCCAAAGTCAATAAATGATTCACCTTTTTTCAGGACGACAGGTTTATTTTTCAGTTTGAACTGATCGATAAGTTCGAGTGTAATCTTATATCTTGAAAGAATTTTTTCTTGATCCATCTGAAAAGATTAATTCATTGTTTGCTATGAAATTCATGAAAAAGTTTAAGCCGTTTTTCCAGTTCATCAAACTGTTCCGGTTTAACAAATGAAACACACGCGCGAATTCCCTCTTCATCACTTCCGGTATTATCAAGTGCAATAGCGCTTATTCCATAATATAAAAGATTCTCCACTACCTGATTCCCGGTCATGCCGGGATACGAAACTGTAAAATAAAATCCATCTGCAAGTTCCTCGTCAATATCCTTTTTATATACAAGATCAAATCCGTTTTCCCGGAAAAGACGTTTCATAACTTTAGCCCTTTCACCATATTCCTTAACCTCCCCTACAAAATTCAACCTGCCTTCATTGGCAGCCTTTAACATACCGGCCAGCGCCCACTGTGCAGAATGGCTGGTACCTGATGAAAAGGCATATAGCAAACGTAGGGTAATGGTGCTTCCAAAATCAGAGCCTCCAAAACGTTCCTGTAATAAAGGATAATCGCGTTTAAAAAGAGTATCTGAAATAATCATAAGACCAATTCGCTGTCCGGCATATGAAAAAATCTTTGAGCTGGAGATAAATAAAATATAGTTATCTGTATATTTCGCCACAGTAGGCTGAAAAGGAGGTACCCCCGGCTTTGATATATCGCAACGAAAATCCATTCCAAAATATGCAAGGTCTTCCATAACAATAACATCATATTTAACTGAAAGCTCTCCTATTATCCGGAGTTCTTCCTCGTTAAAACATATCCATGAAGGATTATTAGGATTGGAATATATTATTGCACAGATATTGCCTTTAGATAAAAATCCCTCAAGCCTACCCCTTAATTTTTCTCCCCTGAAATTAAATACATCAAACTTCTCATATTTCTGGCCGAGAACCTGCATCTGTTGTTTCTGAACCGGGAAACCCGGATCAATAAAGAGCACCGTATCTTTCCCGGGCACAGCGTTTCCAGCTGCCTTAAAGGCGGCATATGTACCCTGCATTGTGCCAACTGTGGGAAT
>CAZIOB010000123.1:0-7571 GCA_964540755.1 uncultured Prolixibacteraceae bacterium
CAATATTGCTTCTGCTATTTTAACAGAGCCGAAAATTATTAAGAATATTGTGATAGTATGGTTAGGGGGTAACGGATTGAATTGGCCGCATCAAAGAGAATTTAATCTTATGCAGGATGTACTTGCAGCCAGGGTTATTCTCGATTCGGGAGTGCCTTTGGTAATAATGCCCTGCCGGCCTGTAGTATCTCATTTTCATACAACAATTCCTGAGCTTAAACATTACCTTGAGGGGAAAAATGAATTATCAGATTACCTGTATAACATCGTGGTGGAATACAGCAAAGGCCGTGATGCATATTCAAAAGTTATCTGGGATGTTACTGCAGTAGCGTGGCTGGTAAATTCATCATGGATACAGACTAACCTGGTTCACAGTCCTGTACTTACTGATCAGGTTACTTTCAGTGTTGATCACTCCAGACATTTCATACGTATGGCAGAATCGTTAAACCGTGATGCCATTTACAATGATTTATTCAAAAAGATCTCAAAATAGGGTAATACATCTATTATTAAAATTCATAGTCTGACACCTGAAAATGTGAAATTTAAATCCTAATGATGCATGCTCCATTTAAACATAAGTAACAATAAAAATACAAATTCTAACACTACGGATTAGTAATTCAAAGATTTAAATTGCGAATGAAAGGAGTTATGCATCATTGCATTAAAATACAGGTTGTTATTATTAACAGTTTTTTCTCATTATTTTAAAATGAACAGTTATAATAAAATTTGCCGGAAGAATAATAACCAGTACAAAATTAATTGCTGTAAAATTAAAATATATGGTAGAAATTATTTGCAATGAAATTGCAGAAATTCATATAATTTATAAGATATCAAATTATGGAGAAAAAATATATACTTGTAATCGGAAGCTTAAATACGGATATGGTGGTAAGGGCCGAAAAGATCCCGGTTCCCGGGGAAACTGTATTGGGCAAGGATTTTTTTATGAATACCGGAGGTAAAGGCGCCAATCAGGCTGTTGCTGCTTCCAGGCTTGGAGGGGACGTATGTTTCATAGGGAAGACCGGAAATGATATTTTTGGCGAAAGATGCCTTCAATCTCTGAAAGATGAAGGTATTGAGACAGGTTTTACACAGATATCCGGAGATACGCCAAGTGGCGTGGCTATAATTGCAGTAGATAAAAGGGGAGAAAATTCCATTGTAGTTGCTCCCGGTTCAAATTATAAGTTAAATACGGCTGATATTGAAAAAGCTTCTGTTCTGTTTGATACCAGCGAGTTTATTTTAATTCAACTTGAGATTCCTGTGCAAACGATTGAGCATATTGTTAATAAAGGCAGCAGTATGGGTAAAAGAATCATTCTTAATCCTGCTCCGGCAAGTTATCTAAATGATGAGCTCATGAGTAAATTGTTTATTATCACTCCAAATGAAACAGAAGCGGAAATTTTAACAGGTATAAAAATAAATGATTTGGATTCGGCTAAAAAGGCTGCGAACTGCCTATTGGGTAAAGGTGTTAAGAATGTTATTATCACTCTGGGAGAGAAAGGGGCTTTGGTAATGAACGGGGAATTATGTGAATTAATTGCCGCACCAAAGGTTGAGGTAAAGGATACAACGGCCGCTGGAGATACATTTAACGGTGCTCTTGCCGTTGCTCTGACAGAAGGAAAAGATATAGCGGCTGCGACAAATTTTGCATGCAGGGCTGCCGCTATCTCAGTTACCCGTATCGGTGCGCAAATATCAATGCCTTACCGGAGAGAAGTGAATCAGTAATATTTTTTTTATGTGGAAAATTTTTAAATTTTTTCTGTTTTTGGGCAGCATTATCCCTGTTGCTTTTTGTTTATCATGTACCCGTGATTTAAAGGAAGCTGGTGAAGATGCCGGGCACTATTTCTTAGTTCACAAATATCCTTATGAAAGAATTGCAGGAGTTTTGGAGAATCTGATGATGCATGAACCAAAATAATTATTAAAATATTTAAATCTGAATACTATGTATGTTGTTTCGTCTTATTATGTTGCTGTTATTTTATGTATCGTGACTATGATCTGTTGGGGATCGTGGGCTAATACCCAGAAACTGGTACAGAAAAGCTGGCGTTTTGAACTTTTTTACTGGGATTATGTATTGGGCGTAGTTTTATTATCACTGTTGTTTGCATTTACATTAGGCTCTTTCGGAGATGGAGGAAGGCCGTTTATTGAGGATTTATCGCAGGCAAAGTGGGGAAATGTATTTTACACTTTTACCGGTGGTGTAATTTTTAATGCGGCAAATATCTTAATTGTGGCTGCAATGGCTATAGCAGGGATGTCGGTTGCTTTTCCCGTAGGCATTGGCCTGGCGCTTGTCCTCGGTGTGTTAATCAATTACATTGCTACTCCTTATGGGAATCCCGGATGGCTTTTTACAGGTGTCGCCCTGGTGACTGTTGCTATTATTATTGACGCTGTGGCATATAAAAGAAAAGCTTCCGGCTCCGGTAAAGTTCCTGCCAGGGGATTATTGTTATCAATAGCAGGAGGTATTTTAATGTCATTATTTTACCGTTTTGTTGCACGCTCAATGGCCTTAAATTTTGAAAATCCCGAAGGTGGATTTTTAACTCCTTATACGGCTGTTGTGGTTTTTTCCCTGGGTATCCTGATAAGCAATTTCATTTTCAACACCATAATGATGAGGAAACCCATAGAGGGAAAGGCTGTCTCGTATCATCAATATTTTTCAGGGACAGTTAATGAACATTTAACCGGTATATTAGGTGGTGTAATCTGGGCCATAGGTATGTCATTTAGTATTATCGCTGCCGGAAAGGCAGGATTCGCAATATCATACGGATTAGGACAGGGGGCAACACTGGTGGCTGCCTTATGGGGTGTGTTCATCTGGAAAGAATTCAAAGGTATTAAGAGTGTAAATGGTTTATTGACGGCTATGTTCCTTTTCTTTATAACTGGATTGGGATTAATAATTTATGCAGGAACCTGAAAGTTTTTTGATTTTCCTTATATCACCAGAACATACCCTGTATGAACAAGCTTTTATTGTTTAATTTCAGTTCATATGCAGGAGTGTTTTGATATAATGGATAGATAAAAGAGTAATCCGGTTAATATAAGTATGGGATATAGTGACATGAATAAAAAGCCATTTGAACCTTTAACTTTGGTACCTGATGGATATGATGATTATAAAAAGGAATTCTACAAATTATGCACACCTGACTATACCAGATACTGGATAGAAAAGATTAAAATCATTAGGACATGGATAAAATAGAAGCTGTAAATATAGCTGCAAAATATGCCGATGCGGTGAAATCAAAATATCATTTTTCTCAAAAAAACGTTGCAACTCATGGGTAAAAAGCAGGTTCATCAGTTTTGAGCTTGCATACGCTTTCATGGGGAAATAACCTTTGCCATTTTCAAACAAAAGATTATCAAAATTCATTTTGCCAATTCTGTGGGCTGCGCTGCTAACATTAACAACCCTTGAACCCGGAGTGCTTATAATAAGATCCATCAGTCTTCCGGTTAATGCAAAATGACCGAAATGGTTTGTTCCGGTCTGGCCTTCAAGGCCTTCTTTAGTCAGAAAGTAAGGGGTTGTCATTATTCCAGAGTTGTTCAGCAATGCATCCAGCCGGCCATATCTTTCTTTAAAATTCTCAGAAAAGCACTTTATGGAATTAAAATCCTCCAGGGCAAGCTTCATCACCACTATATTTCCCTTTACCTGGCCGATTTTCTTTTTAGCCCTCTCCCCTCTATCCACCCGCCGGCTGGCAAGGACAACATCAGCGCCCTTCCCGGCAAACTCCTTAACCGATTCATAACCAAGTCCGCTGTTCCCTCCTGTAACAATTATCACTTTGCCGGTCAAGTCCGTAACATCATCTGCTGTCCATTTCTTTTTTATAACAACTACCTTTTAAAAACGCCCTGTCATTCAGTGCCCGTCAACCCGAACTTGTACTACCGAACACCCTCATCCAAGGCATGTCATCCCGAACGAAGTGAAGGGATCTCCTGGCGAATCCGTTAACCTCGAAGAGACCTCTCCAATCAACCGCCCGTTCCATCAGCACCACACCCGGACTTGCAGGAAGTATCAGCGTTTTCTCTCTCTGGTTTCTCATTATTACCAGGGGTATATCGTTTTTCTGATTATTCTTTATCAGGCTGTCCAGTTGCTCAAAATCATTAATCACTATGTCATCGCATCTCATTATCACATCACCTGTTTGAAATCCATTTTTTGCCATTTCCGAATATTCAGGAACATTTAAAAGAATAATACCTTTTGCAGATGATAATCCCGCGGCTGACTGTTCACCTTCCGTCTCCACATTTTTTAAATCCGCTCCGTGAAATCTGTAAATTTTTCCTGAAGTTTCCTGTCCGGCGACAGAAAAAATCGGCATTGACGGCTGCTTTGCCTTATTTCTGAGCTTTTCCGATACAACCCCGAAGCTATCCATAGAAAAATTTTCAAATCCGATTTTAAAGGCAGGAGAATTATCTTTTACCCGGTAGTCACCTTTCTGAGGATCGATAAATAAAGGATCACCGACAATTGAATTCTCATCACATCCATTGACAGCAAATTTGAGCCGGTCGGCATGGTTTGTAGCAAAAAGATTTGAATCCAGCTCAGCACCCCATTTGGCATCGGGCGCCATCCCCCTTGTCATGACAGCCGGTTTGTATGCCCCGAAAACAATATTATGCTTGAAGACATCACCGCTTCCGGGGTACCATACATGCGGGTGCAGACTGTTATTTATAATTATGTTGTTAGTAGCTTCACGGTCATATCCTTCCCTCATTTTGAGTCCGCCGTTTAGCAGAACATTATTATATAAGCGGTACCATGATGAGCCGTCATCGAGGTCAATATCCCACCCATGATCACAGCGCCATCGACTGTTCCTGATTATATTGGGAGCCAGCATATCAAGCTTTGGCAGGTCAGGATTCTTTGCCACCTCCTTTGCAGTTTCATTTATATCGGGAGTCCAGAAGCGATCGCGGCCCCATGAGTTGAAACTGCCATGGTCGCCGGTTTCAAGGACAGTATTAAAAACATCACAATATTCTATCACATGGCCGCCAAATGTTCCCTCACTTATGTTAATGCCCGCCCTTGGCACATCATATATCGAACAATGTCGGACGGTAATCTTATGCGACATGGAAATTTGCACCGGAGCTGTCTGTTTTTCATATCGGCCAGTCATTGTAATCAGACAATCCTCAACAAGACAATCTGACGGATAATTATCCCCTTTAGGTCCCGGTGCATGGTCCATGTTTTTAAAGTCCTGCGGACCGTAACGAAACAGCGGACTGCGAACCGTAAAGGAATCGCCGGTAAAGGCTATCCCGTTTGCTCCTGAATGATGGATATAGCAGCTTTTAATGGTGATACGGCGATTGTAGTTATTAATGAATATACTGTTTCCGCCAGACTGGTCAAATTCACAGTCAAGTACCGAACAATCTTCTGCGCCGTTTATAAATACAGCTCCGCCACGGTATGTTGTCCAGTCGCTTCGCAGCAGCTGCTCCCTGTTCTCCATGAAGCTGCGGGCAGCATGACGGAAAACAAACCCTTTCAGTGTTACGAAGCGGACAGGATCTTCCCTCGTGCCTTTTAACTCTGCAAGATGTTTCAACCTTACTATCTCAAGAGTGGCATCAGCCAGGTCGGTTCCCTTATGTGGATAATAATAGAGTGTTCCTTCATCCTTTTTATTATACCATTCCCCGGGAGCATCCAACTCTTCGAAAACATTTTCAATAATGCGGTAACGGGGATGCATGGGCGAGGGACGGTTGTTCTGCCATCCTCCTTCAATATCAAGGCTGCCGTCCGCTTTCTTCCCTTTAACTACCCAGTGCATATCTCCCCACAAGGCCGTGTGCATTGCATGGATATATGCTCCGGCCGGGTTGCTCCATGAATCGACCCTTTTTCTATCCAGAGGATCATTATCCTGATCCGGCTCGCGTGTATGGATCAGGTCCCATGTATCAAAAACATTCTTTCCCTCCACGGCATTTGGGAACCTGGCCATCCGCTGCCGTTCTCCGTTTATATATAGCTGGTCGATCGAGACATCCACCTGAATCCCGGCTTTATAGATCCCGTTTTTATAAGATTCCCATTCCAGGTTAAGTTTTTTCCCTCCGCTGATCACAGCTTTTCCTTCGTTGGCAGCCATATAGGTAACAGGATATTTGGAAGTGCCGGAGTTGTCAGCCTTAATAATTATTGTTTCCGGCAGATAATGGATGCCATCTTCAAAAATTATATTAATTCTCTTTTTACCAAAAGCTTCCGCTGCCAGCTCATTGGCTTTCTCAACTGTCCTTACAGGATTTTCTTTTGTCCCTGCTCCACTGTCACTGCCTCCCGGAGAAATATAGATCTCAATGGAATCCTGCCTGCAGGAAAAAAATATCACAGGAAAGATCATAAGAATAATACTCTTTATTATTTTAATTTCCATACTTTATCTTTTTTGCATCTATGTGTCACCCTGTAATTATTCAGAAAGTAGAATCGTGATCGGGTATTTATATTTGCTATTATCCCTATTTCTGATTTTTTTTATAATCCGCAATTCTTTAATATTTCTCCAAGATCGGGATGGGATCTGGCATATTCCTTCATGACTTTGGTTAGATTCCGTGATAAATATCTGGCCTCTTCAGCACTTGCCAGGGCAGGTTTCAATGCTGTCCGGCGATCCCATATCATGTACCCCATCATAAAAACGAGAAAAGTAATTATAATACCAAAGCCCCAATAGAAAAGCGTTCTCAGATCATCTATCTGCTTCTGCTGATATACAAATTGTTTATCGATTGCTTCAAATTTTACATTCAATTCATTTCGAAGAGAACCAATTTCTGCTTCAACTTTAATTAACCTGTCCCTATCAGCTAAAGTATATGGCACCACCTGCTGTTCCCGGGGTGAGGCTGCAACAGTGGAAAAAAGAATAACAAATAATAATGTGATCAAGGTTTTCATTATGAAATAACCTGTTTGTAATACAAAAGTAAAAAATATAATCCTTAAAAATCTGTTAATAATAATCAAATTTCGTCTTCCCTTCTATTTTCATTTTATGGCAGTCTTGCATAATAATCTGCATTTTTAAAGTTTTCTCCCGGACCGGGATGGGATCTGGCATATCCTGCATGCCTTTAGTTAAATTCCGTGATAAATATTTGGCCTCTTCAGCACTTGCCGGCGTGGGTTTCATGGCAATCTCATAAGCAACTTTACAACAAGCGGCAAGGATGGTATAAAGTTAATTGTTGCATGAAACAAACAGGAATAAACAAAACCATAATTCATACGGATAAACCCAAGAAAAAATCCCATGACTATATGTGGCAGAGTAAGAAAAGGTGAAGCCGCTATCATCCACCAGTGGATTTCATGATAATTAAATATATGGATTAATCCGAATATTAATGACAAAAAATAAAATATATATAAAAAATGCTTTTCCCAGAATTCTTTAATTCTTAAGTAAATATTTTTCTCATAAGATAAT
>CAZIOB010000124.1:0-9896 GCA_964540755.1 uncultured Prolixibacteraceae bacterium
CAGGAAATCAATATCCACGACACAACATCCCGACAGAGATCAACAATTTCGATATATCGGATTAAAAGTAAAGGAATATGAAGATATGGGCCAGCCTATTATAAGTGTGGACACAAAGAAAAAAGAGATGATAGGTAATTTCACTAACAAAGGCAGGAAGTATGGCAAGGAAGCAGAAAAAACAATGGATCATGATTTTATATCTCATGCGATAGGGAAAATTGCTCCTTATGGAATTTATGAAAAGCTGACCAATCAAGGCACTATGGTATTAGGCACAAGCAGTGAAACATCTGAATTTGCAGTCGATGCAATAGAAACTTGGCTAACCAGTATTGCTTATAAAAGGTATAATCATATTCAAAAACTACTGATTCTTTGTGATTCTGGTGGCAGTAATGGTTATAGAAGACATGGCTGGAAATATTTTCTTTATACAAAATTATCTTCAATCTATGGTTTTGACATTCAGGTGTGTCATTATCCCTCAGGTGCTTCAAAGTGGAATCCAATTGAGCATAAAATGTTTTCATTCATTTCAAAAAATTGGGAGGGTGTACCTTTACGTTCATATGAAATAGCCCTGAATTATATTGAATCCACAACAACATCTCAAGGACTTGCTATACAAGCCTTCTTAAATGAAAAAGAGTATCGCTCAGGAATAAATTTTAATAAATTAGAAGTCGAAAACTCAATAAAAATTAAAAGAGATGAAATTTTTCCTCAATGGAATTATTCAATATTATCATCATAATAAATATAAAGAATTCCAATTAATTTTTGAGCAATGCCTTAGCATTGGCAGAAGTCGGGTGGACAGAAAATGATAACAGGGACTGGGATAATTTCAGATTAAGACTTCAAAAACATTATAAAACGCTAAAACTTCTGGATATATACTATAACCCAAAAGATTAAAATATAAAATAGTATTTTTTTATTGGTTTTTGAATCCCTCGTAAGTCGTTTAATTTAAATTTATTAGAATGTAGTTGTAAATTATGTCAAGATGGATAATTATATTTATTCTAATTTCGGTAAAAAGTGTTGCCCAAAAAAAGGAATTATTTGAGCCAGATTCTATTAAAAGGATTATCAGGGGTATCGATATAGATACTGATCTAAAAATAGATGGGAAGCTTGATGAAAATGAATGGATGTTGGCGGAACCTGTTTCAGATTTTATCCAGATTGAACCCGATCAGGGAGCAAAAGCTAATCATAAGACAACATTAAGTGTATTATACAATGATCAGTTTTTATACTTTGGCATTTTTGCCAGAGATTCACTGGGTAAAAAGGCAATAAGAGCAACCGATTTTAAAAGAGACTTTGATTTTAAGCAACATGACCTTATTACAATTGCCATAGATTGTTTCAATGATAAGAGAAATTCTATGGCCTTTGTGACTAATCCTTATGGAGTACAAAGAGATTTATTAGGTTATGATGATATCTACTATAACCTTGATTGGGATGGATTGTGGAATGTTCGAAGTACAAGAACAGATTCCGGATGGATTGCTGAATTGGCAATTCCATGGAAAACTTTAAGATATCCACGCACTTACAATCAGGTTCAAAATTGGGGATTTAATATTTATCGAAATAGACGCCTAACAAATGAAATATCTGCATTTTCACCTTTTCCCCGTTCTGTTAGCATATTGCGGATGGCTTATGCTGGAATCCTATCTGATTTAAGACCTCCACCTCCAAAATCTAATATAAGAATTCAGCCTTATCTATTAAGTTCACTAAATACTTTTAAGGATATTGAAAATAATGGATATATCAGAAATAATAAATATAAATTTGGAGGTGAGCTTAAATGGGCTATAAATTCCAATGCAGTTTTAGATTTAACTTTCAATACGGATTTTGCTCAGGCAGATGTTGACCGTCAGGTAAATAATTTAACACGTTTCAATATATTTTTCCCTGAAAAACGTTCGTTTTTTCTTGAGAATGCTTCACTTTTTAGTATTTCCGGTTCATCCCAAAGCGATGAAACAGGTGGAAATATGAAAATTCAACCCTTTTTTAGCAGAAGGATTGGTTTGGGAATTGACGGAAGCCCGATTCCAATTGATGCCGGAGCAAGGTATGTTTATCGTTCGGCAAAAAATAATTACGGCTTAATAGCAATGCGGCAAAGAAGTTATGAAGATTCACCGGCAATTAACTTTTTTATTGGCAGATATGCAAAAAATTTTGGTCGACAAAGTAGAATTGGGGGATTATTCCTCATGAAGAATTCTAAGAAATACAATCATATTACAAGCACAATAGATGGGTTTTTCAGATTTGGACAGGCAAATTCAATAAATGCTTTGTTTGTACATACTTTATCTGGTCTAGAACATAGAACAGGATATTCTGCCTTTGGGCAATACTTTTATTCTACAAACAAGTGGAAAGTATGGTGGACTCAATCAATTGTTTCAAAAAAATTTAATCCTGAAATGGGGTTTGTTTCAAGAAAAGATATTATTGGAACAACCCCTGGAGTAATATGGAAATACCGTGGTAATAAGTTATTCTTAAAAAAATATATTCGGGCTTATGAACCTTCAGTCGATTTAGAATTATATCATAATTATTCTACAGGGAAAATATTGGAGAGGCAATTAAGAATTAGGCCTGTTTATTTTAATTTTCAGTCCGGGGCCTATTTGGGATATGATTTACAAATAATAAATCAAAATTTAATAAATAAATTTTCACCTCTTGGAATTACTATAAGTCCAGGTAATTATTTCTATATACGTCATCAAATTTTAGCGTCATCAGATCCCTCCAAAATATTAAATTTTATTGCAGATATAAACTGGGGTAAATTTTTTAATGGTGGGTTACAGTCATATGAATTTGCAGTTCATTTAAATCCCATACCACATATTTCGTTACAAGGCGGTATAAATAGGAATAATTTTAAAAATGTTGGAAGTGATTCCGTTACGAAAGTTATTGACCTGTTAAGTTTATCGGGAAGATTTGCACTTAACCCCCGAATTCAGATGGTAAGTTTTGTACAAAAGAATGAAGAAAATAATTCATTTAATTTTAATATTCGTTTTTCTTGGGAATATAAACCTTTGTCGTTTATTTATATAGTATTTAACAGAGTTGACAGTGAAGATTCACAACATGTTGATCATCTTGAAAATTATTTAATTACCAAGATAAGTTTTTTGAGACAACTATAAAATAAATTAATTATGAACGGAAAGAAAAGAGTAGATTTAGCGTTGAAAGGCGAATGGCCGGACAAACGGCCTGTTTTGCTCCATAATTTTTTAATGGCGGCAAGGGAGTATGGAGTTACAATGAAGCAATACCGTGAAGATCCCGAAGTTATTGCCAAATCTCATATTTATGCGGTTGAGAAATACGATTTGGATGGAATTCTTATTGATGTTGATACTGTAACTTTAGCTGGAGCAGTTGGTGTTCCTGTTGACTTTCCTGTTGATGCTCCTGCCCGGTGTCATGAGCCTGCACTTGAAACTCTTGAACAAGTGAAAGACTTGGAACCTGTTGATATATCAAAGGATGAAAGGATTCAGATTTGGCTGGAATCATGCAGGATTGTAAAAAAATATTTTGGAGATGAGAAATTTGTTCGCGGTAATTGTGATCAGGCACCTTTTTCACTTGCCAGCATGATGAGATCACTGGCTGATTGGATGACAGACCTTATACTTGCTGATGAACTTGTATTTGATCTGCTTGATTATTGTACTGATGCAACTTGTCAGTTTATTCGTTTGATGGCAGCTACAGGAGTTGATATGGTTTCCAATGGTGACAGTCCTGCCGGGCCTGATATGATTGCTCCCCAAATGTATGAGGAATTTGCTTTTCCATATGAAAAGAGAGTAATTGAGGAGGCCAAGAAATGTGGTAAACCTTACATGCTGCATATTTGCGGTAATACAAATCTCATTCTTGAAAAAATGGCAGCTACAGGAACAGATTCTTTGGAACTGGATTACAAGACCGACATAAAATTAGTCTATGAAATATGTAAGAAAAATAAAATAACATTCAGTGGGAATGTCGATCCTTCAGGGGTAATAGCACTGGGTACTCCTGATATTGTTGAAGAAAAGGCAAAGGAAGTTTTATATCTTTTTAGGGATTATCCAAGATTAATAATGAACGCAGGCTGTGCTATTCCGGCAGAGACACCTTCAGAAAATATTAAAAGATTCGTCGAGGTGTCCAGAAATTATGGTTGATTATGGATATTTAGAGAAGAAAGTTAAAAAAAATAATTGTTTTAATAAATTTATACATGAAACTTGTTGGGATTGATTGGGCGATATTGATAATATTTTTTAGTATTATTTTGTTCATTGGCTATTTAGCTTCGAGGAAAGCTGGTAAAGATATATCTGAATATTTTCTTGGAGGCAGGAATATGCCTTGGTGGTTACTTGGTATTTCAATGGTTGCCTGCACATTTTCTGCAGACACCCCAAATCTTGTGACTGGCATGGTACGGGAGGCGGGTGTAGCCAGGAACTGGGCGTGGTGGGCATTTTTAATTACAGGAATGGTAACTGTTTTTATATATGCCAAGCTATGGCGGAGGTCTAATGTATTGACAGATTTAGAGTTTTATGAATTAAGGTACTCGGGAAAAGCTGCGTCTTTTTTAAGAGGATTCAGGGCTGTTTATCTGGGGCTATTTTTTAATACTCTTATTATTGCTACTGTATCCTTGGCAGCTATAAAAATAGGAAATGTTATGTTTGCCATCGCTCCATGGAAAATAATAGTTTTTGCATCATTTTTTGTACTGGTCTATGCCGGACTTGGAGGATTACGGGGAGTGGTTTGGGCAGATTTTTTTCAATATTCCATAGCTATGTTTGGAGCTGTTTTAGCAGCTGTGGTTGCATTAAAACAACCTGAGATAAAAAGTATTGGAGGATTTTCAGGAATGCTGGGAAAATTGGGAGATAAAACTAATTTCATACCGGATTTCAGTGATCCAAGTATGTTTATACCTTTAATGATAATTCCAATTGCAGTTCAATGGTGGGCGGTTTGGTATCCGGGAGCTGAACCAGGGGGAGGAGGATATATTGCACAGCGTATGTTGTCTGCAAAGAATGAAAAAAATGCCGTTGGGGCAACATTACTTTTTAATTTTATGCACTATGCATTACGTCCCTGGCCATGGATTATAGTTGCACTTGCATCAATTATTATTTATCCTGACCTCGATTCAATACGTGCTGAATTTCCCAATATATCAGAAACCTATTTAAAAAATGATATAGCTTATCCGGTTATGCTTTCAAAATTGAGTCCGGGTTGGTTGGGATTAGTTGTTGCATCTATAATTGCAGCATATATGTCTACTGTTGGAACTCATCTGAATTGGGGATCTTCTTATTTAGTTAATGATTTTTATAAAAGATTTATACGACCTCAGGCAAGCGAAAAGGAATTAGTTAGAGCAGGAAGGATTAATACTCTTATTCTTATGATTTTAGGAGGGATAGTAGCCTTAATATTTTTGAATAATGCAACTCAGGCATTTAATACAATGCTTTTATCAGGAGCCGGCACTGGTGCAATTTATCTTTTAAGATGGTTTTGGTGGAGGATAAATGCTTTAACCGAATTGGTAGCGATGATCTTCGCAACTTCTATTGCAATAATTTTAGTTTTTTTTGTTGATGATTCTTCAGTAACTACTTCAATTTTGGATGCATTTACAGTGAAATTATTAATTGCGGTTGGTTGTACAACTGTTGTTTGGATTATAACCACTTTTGTAACAAAGCCAGAAAGCCAGGAAACATTGGAGAAATTTTACAAAATAACTCATCCGGGCGGTCCTGGATGGAAAAAAGTTGTTAAAAATGCTGAGGACAGAGGTGTTAATATGCATAGGAAAATTGGTGTGGCTTGGGAAATGCCGATTATGATAGCTTGTGTTTTTGTTGGATGTATTTCAATTTACTCTTCTCTTTTTTCTATTGGATTCTTTCTTTACGATAAAATACTTTATGGAAGCATTCTAGCCTTAATAACATTTATTGGAATTTATATTTTGTTCCGCTTATTTGATAAACTACAAATTGAATAACCTTTGTTTTTTAAATAATTACAGCCCATTCATGATACACAGTTTCTATTCACTCAGTTTTTTGTTTTTTATAATTGAAATTATATCTGCTAATTTTTTTTGTAACAAAAATTCTGTTCACCTGTAATTTACAGGTTATCACATAGACTTTGTAGAGTGTTTAATCACACAAGATTATTTTTTTGAAGGTAAAAAATTTTAATCTTATTTTTCAGTAGAATATTTTATTTATAATGAGTTCAGTATAAAACTAAAATTTTTATATTTTTATAACTGGTTAAAATACAATTAAATAATCTGATGACAGAATTAGTACTTTATATATATATAAGGTTAAATGGATATATTATAAATTTTTTGCAGATTTTCCCGGATGTAAAAAAAGAATAAAACAATGATTTTAAGACTATTGTTTCAGGGAATTCTTTGTTGGATGTTAATGCTGATACCTTCAGAAATCTTAGCAGAGAAGCAAAAGCCAAACATTCTATTTATCCTGATCGATGATCTGGGCTGGAGGGATTTACATTGCTACGGGAGTGATTTTTACGAAACACCCCATATCGACAAGTTAAGGTCGGAGGGAATGATGTTCACGAATGCTTATTCGGCTTGTCCGGTTTGTTCACCTACAAGGGCGAGCATCCTGACCGGTAAAAATCCTGCTCACCTGCAATTCACAGGTCATATTACAGCTATAAATATGCACCGTTTCCCGCCTTTTGGAAAGGTTATACCACCTCAGGACAAAATGTATGTCTCTCTGGATGAAATAATGATACCTGAGGCATTAAAACCTCTTGACTATAAGTCGATCAGCATTGGGAAATGGCATGTAGGCAATAAGGAAAAATATTTTCCGACGCATCAGGGATTTGACATTAACGTTGCCGGATATGAACACGGGAGTCCCCCGACTTATTGGGGGCCATATAAAAATCCCGGTAAGGACTGGAACAGTGAAATTAAAAATATGACTCCCGGCAAACCAGGGGAATATCTGACTGACAGGCTGACGGATGAAGCGATAAAATTTATAAAGAACAATAAAGAACGTCCATTTTTTGTTTATTTATCACATTATGCCGTTCATACACCCCTGGAAGCCCCTGAAGAACTTGTAAAAAAATATGAAGAAAAACTTAAGAAAAATCCCTCGAGGATCAATCCTGTTTATGCAGCTATGATAGAGAATGTCGACAGTAATGTGGGTCGTCTTTTGTCTGAAGTGGAAAAATTGGGATTAGAGGATAATACAATTGTTATTTTTTATAGTGACAACGGAGGATTGAAAGTGGTAACCAATAATGAACCATTACGCGAAGGTAAAGGATTTTTATATGAGGGGGGAATAAGAGTTCCCCTGATTATCAAATGGCCGGGGAAAGTAAGAGGAAATACCACTTGTGAAGTTCCCGTTATCAGCAGTGATATTTATCCGACTATTATGGAAATGATCGGCAAAGGGGTTGAACCTGCTGAGGATATTGACGGAATGAGTCTTGTTCCGCTTCTTTTGGAAAAAGGTAATCAGAACAGGAACCAATTATGCTGGTACTATCCACATTACAGTCCCCAGTCAAAAATGCCCGGATATGCAATCCGTAAAGGTGATTTTAAACTGGTGGAATATCTTGATCCGCATACAATTGAACTGTTTAACCTGAAAAATGATCTAAGTGAAAAAAATAACCTGGCGGAAGATAATCCTGATAAAGTAAAAGAATTGCAGCAATCATTTGACAGTTGGCTGAAAAGAATGGATCCGGTAATGCATACACTGAATCCTAATTATAAGGAAGATTACAGGGATGAATAACACACATTGAAGAAACTATTGTGTTCATGCGTTTATTTCGTAGTTTGTTCTTAATTTTTTATTTCCACAAAAAAAATAATAAATAATATGAATTTTATTTTTAATATATAAATAACAGAAAAACACTTAAAATGAGAACTTTATTATTTTTGATTTTAGCATTAATCCTGCTGTTACAAACATCTGTTACAAGGGCGCAAATAGTAAATGGCCCTGTTGAAACAAATGTACAACATGGCATTGTTTATTATGAGGAAGGCCGTTTTGGAGGATGGCCTGCCAATCATGGTAAATGGATATGGAATGAGGAAATATTGGCAGGTTTTGTCGAAGCCGCTCATAAAGACAGGTCAGGGCATAATTACGATCAGTCAACGGCAAGGGATAAATATGCCCGCAGCAGGGATGGCGGACAGACATGGAATATAGAATATGCTTATGAGAAAGGTCAGACCGGATGGCGATATAATAACCGGTTGCCGGAAGATAAAGCTGATCAGCCGGTTGATCTTTCCGAAAGTATTAATTTTAAACACCCGGATATTGCACTCACTTTTCTGAGGGCTACAAATAATACTGGTCCGTCGCATTTTTATTATTCTTATAACAGGGGAAATTCATGGAACGGTCCGTTCAGACTCCCGGATATGGGAACAAATGGAATAGCTACCCGGACTGATTACATAATTGACGGGGAGAATGAATTAACTGCTTTTTTTACAGTCGCCAAGAGTAATGACAGGGAAGGGAGGATACTTTGTGCAAGAACTACAGACGGAGGCTTAAGCTGGGAAAAGGTTGCATTTGTGGGTCCGGAGCCGGAAGGTTTTGATATCATGTCCTCTTCGGTGCGATTGTCCTCTTCGGAGATCCTTACCGTAATTCGTACAAGAACCAAGGACAGGCAGGATCTTCTTACCAGTTACCGTTCGAAGGACAATGGAAAAACCTGGGAAAAGCAGAAGGATCCGGTTGCAGATACAGGCAGGGGAGGTTCACCGCCTGCACTGTTAAAACTGAAAGACAGCAGGCTGGCATTGGGGTACATTTATCGCAGTGAGTATGGTTCGCGGGTAAATGTGAAGTTTAGCACCGATAATGGTATGAACTGGAGTGATGAGATCATACTTCGTTGTTGCGAAGGTGCTAACAGGGATTGTGGTTATCCGCGTATGGTGCAGAGACCCGACGGCAAGCTGGTTATGGTATATTATTGGAACAATGCAAAGCAGGAAGGGTCAAAGCCTTACCGTTATATTGCATCCACTATATTTGATCCTGATCTGTGGAAATAATTAAAAAAATTGAGAAGCTTCAGACAACGGTTATGCAAATAAGCAGCACCATTTATAATGTCGGGCATTACGGTTCCAGCTATTTAAAAGGATTTAAATGTGCCTTGTCTGTTTTGGGTATCTGCAGCGACTTTATAGCCGAACCATTCTATAAATTTAAGGAGCCGGAGCGAAAAAAAGTCGGGGAGGCTTTGAATGCACTGAATTTTAATTAATTTACCAACAATATTCTAAAATTTAAAAATCTAAAATGAAACCTACATGATGATCCCATTATATATATTTAGATTAAACAAAATTTGCACATATGACTGGAATCGATATTACCATTTTTATTTTATACCTTTTCGGAATTGTTCTTTTTGGAAGTTCTTTTTACCGTAAAAATAAAACTTCATCTGCTTTTACCCTGGGAAACCGTAATTTGCCCACATGGGTTATCACCATGTCGATCTTCGCCACTTTTGTCAGCAGCATAAGCTACCTTGCCCTTCCGGGACAGGCTTATCTCTCTGACTGGAATGCTTTTGTTTTCAGCCTGTCGCTACCTGTTGCATCCATTATTGCAGTGAAGTTTTTTGTGCCTCTGTACCGGTCTGTCAATAGTCCCTCGGCATATACCTATCTTAAGAGGCGTTTCGGACCATGGGCAAAAACCTATGCTTCGGTA
>CAZIOB010000125.1:0-4652 GCA_964540755.1 uncultured Prolixibacteraceae bacterium
ACGGGCATATCAGTTGTTGCCTGGCAAAATCTTTTAAGATATATTGATAAAGAATACCTTAAGACCTATGTGTATGATGTTGTTCAGGAGACGGTCCAGCCACAGATGGAGATCCTTGATCTTTTTGGTGTTGATGTTCTTGATGTGGGAAGGAATTTTAACCAGGACCCGGATTACTGGTATGAACTTGAGTTGATAAAAGGTTATCCGGCTATGTATCCCAAATGGTTCAGGGCAGAACGCCGGGAAGACGGCTCATGGCTGGCTTATAACGACCTTCCGGAGCCTGTGGGGCGAATGCCGGCAAAAGCGACTTTTTTTGATCAGACGATATTCCCATACCAGGAAGGATTCCCCGCAAATTACAAGGATATGGATTTAGCAATGAAACAAACGGTTTGGGGTGGTTTTGGATTTACGCCATGGGACTGGGCTGACCAGCCTGACTTCTGGGATATGCTAAGAAAAAAGACACTGGAGTTGAAAAGACAGACCGATAAAGCGATTCTTCTCGGGGTGGGTTGTAATCTGTTTGAATGGGGTTGTTTTCTGAGGAGGATGGATAATTTTTTAATGGATTTGTTTTTAAATCCCGACGATGTCCACCGTTTGCTGGATGAACTGATGAAAAGGCATATGGATTTATTATCCCGTGTTTGTGAATCAGTTGGAGATATAATTGATATTGTCAAATTTGGTGATGATCTTGGCACGACAGCAGGGCCTTTAATGCCGGTTGAAACTTACAGGGAATTTTTCAAGCCACGTCACAAAATGCTTTGTGATTATGTAAAAAGTCACTCAGCCATGCATACTATGCTGCATTCCTGCGGGGGTATATATGAACTGGTCCCTGAGCTTATTGAAGCGGGTTTTGAAATTTTGAACCCTGTTCAGATCAATGCTAAGAATATGGAGCCGCACAGGTTGAAAAATGAATTCGGGAATGAGATAACTTTTTGGGGAGGCGGGGTTGATACGAGTGATGTTTTAAATAATGGAACCCCCGAAAAAGTAAAAGACCATGTAAAACATAATCTCGATATTTTCTCAAAAGGCGGGGGTTATGTGTTCAATACAGTTCATAATATAATGCCGGATGTGCCTCCTCAAAATATTGTTGCAATGTTTGAGGTAGTTCATGAATTTTAGCAGAGACCCCAATTTGTACCTGAATTTTTAATAATGCTTATTAAGTCAATTTATAAAGACTGATTTTTGTATTTTCATGAATTTGGAAATTAATGATATGGTTATTTTTTTAAAAGGTATGACTTGTTTTCAAAGAGGTAATGGAATTGTGAAAAGTACTTTGGTTAAAATTACTGCAGGAATTATATTGCTGTTAATAAGTGTTTCATGTATTATTGCCCCCCGGCAAAAAGAGTTAAAACTGGCTCATTCACTGCCTGTTGACCATCCCGTGCATCTGGCAATGGAATTTATGGCTAAACGGACAGGAGAATTATCGGACGGGAAGTTATTAATAAAAGTTTATCCGTCGGAACAACTTGGTTCGGAACAGCAGTGCCTGGAGCTTTTACAGATTGGCAGTCTGGCGATTACCAAAGTTTCAGCCGGCACTATGGAAAGTTTTATTGATGAGTATAAAATTTTTGGGTTACCATATGTGTTCAGGTCAAAAGGGCATACTTTCAATGTTCTGGACGGAGAAATAGGGAAGGAATTGTTGCTAAAGCCGGAGGACAAATGGATTCGGGGACTATGTTATTATGATGCAGGATCACGGAGTTTTTATACAAAATCAAAGCCGATTGATCATCCTGATGATCTGGCTGGCATGAAGATCAGGGTAATGCACAGCATGACTGCTGTAGAAATGATAAGAGCTTTGGGCGGGTCAGCCACTCCGATTTCATGGGGTGAACTATATACTGCCCTGCAAAGCGGTGTTGTTGACGGAGCGGAGAATAATCCGCCGAGCCTTTATTCCTCACGCCACTATGAAGTATGTAAATATTATTCACTGGATGAACATACCACTATTCCTGATGTATTGGTGATCAGTCTGAAAATATGGGAGAAACTGTCAAATCAGGAGAAGGAATGGATACAGCAGGCTGCCGATGAATCGGTCATTCTGCAAAGAAAGCTGTGGACTGAATCAGAAATAGAGACTATGGAAGAAATGAAAAAAGCAGGTGTTAAAATAAATTACCCGGATAAAGATCCGTTTATTTATAAAGTGCAACCTCTTTTGGAAAGTTACCGTAAATATCCTGAAATATATTTTTATATTAAAAGAATTCAGAACGTTGAATTATAGGTTTTGACAGATAATTTATAAATTGAGGGTTTGAACTTTCTAACTTATTAAATTCAGAAATATGAACAGAACAATTTTATTTGTATTTGTTATGCTGCTTTCCATTTCAAATACAGTTGATGCAAAAACAAAATGGATCTCTTTATTCAATGGTGAAGATCTAACCGGCTGGTTTGTTCGCGGAAAGGCCGAATGGTCGGTGCAGGATGGCATATTAGTCGGTGAAGGAGGTATGGGACATATTTATACGGATGTGACTGCAGATGATTTTGAGGCAAGGGGAATGTTTAGGATAAGTGGGGAAAAAACAAACAGTGGATTTTATTTCAGGGCAAATCCTCCGGAAGATAATCCTGATGGTTTTCCCCGTGGCTATGAAGCGCAGATCTGTAATAATCAGAAAGCTTATACAGGATGGCTGTGGAAACCCGGAAAACCTACCGGAGAAGCCATGGAATTACTCACTAAGGATGGTGAGTGGTTTGAGTACAGGATTAAAGCTGTGGGTAATAAAATCAGGTTCTGGATAAATGATAAACTGGTTATGACATATGAAGATGATGAATATAAGTCAGGCCATTTTGCTATCCAGGGACATAATCCGGGAATGAAGATCGAAGCTAAAGATTTATATTACAGGGAGTTGTAATCCGTAGTATTCACTTTGCTGTCGGATGCTATAAGAATTATTTCGGTTAGAAAATCAAGTAAAAATGGAACGGAGAAATTTTGTTAAAACCGGCCTGATTGTATCATCAGGAGTTTTTTTTACGGGTTCGTTTGCGGAGTGTGCCGGACCTGAGTCCAAAACCAAACAGATTGGGGAATTTTACAAAGGATTCCGGAATCCTCCTGTTGATTCACGGCTTTTTGTGCGCTGGTGGTGGAATGGTAACCGTCTATCCAAAGAGGAGATAATGCGCGAGCTTGACGTTATGAAAGAGTCCGGTATCGGGGGAGTAGAGATTAATCCCATTGCATTTCCCGCAGATGCTGATCCTGTCGGATATGAAGCATTGACCATATTTGAGGATAAATGGCTGGATATGCTTGAAACTGCTCTTCATGCAGCTAAGGAAAGAGGCATTATATGTGACATGATCGTGGGCTCGGGCTGGCCTTTTGGTGGAGAATTCCTGAATAAGGAAGACCAGACGCAGATGGTTACTATCGAAACAATAGATCTCAGGGGCGGGAAGGAGTATGTATTTAATCGTCAGGAACTGCTGGATAAAGTAGAACTTCATATTCATTCGAAAAATGAGCCTGTTTATAAAGATCTGTTGATGGTGCGGTTGGTACCTGCCATATCGGAAGAGTTTACAGAGGGAAAAGACCTCACAGGCAATTTTAAGGATGACATCCTCACTGTTGAGGTTCCCCGTGGACAATATATACTTTATTTTGTGGTAAAGCTTACCGGCTATATGGCAGTGATCAATGGGGCTCCGGGTGCAGCAGGTCCGGTTTTGAACCATTACAGTAAACCTGCAGTTGAGAATTACCTTAACAGAATATCAGGGATCATATCAGGAAGAATTGGTGATATGGGGGATCATATCCGTGCAATGTTCTGTGACAGCATGGAACTTGAGGGTGCAAACTGGAATGACGACCTGCCGGAAGAATTTGAAAAACGCAGGGGATATTCACTTGTACCTTATCTTCCTTTTGTGCTTAAGAAAGTAGGACATATGGGGAATCCCCTGGATGAGGATTACGGGACCAGGTTTTCTGATAAAGTCATTGATGAGATCGCCAGGGTTGGTTTGGATTTTTACAAAACGCGGCTTGAACTTTTTAAGGAAAGGTTTATAGATACATTCAACGACTGGTGCCACAGAAACAATGTTTTGTCAAGGTCACAGGCATACGGCCGGGGATATCATCCTCTTGAGGCAAGCATGGAGATTGATATTCCGGAATGTGAGACATGGCTTCGCAAGAATGTTGGGAGAGCATATCCGGATATGGGGCTTGAAGGCAGGGCTCCGACCATGGTTAATAAATATGTTGCCTCGGGAGCAGCTTTGGCAGGTAAAAGGATCGTCAGTTGTGAAGAGATCACAAACACGTCGATGGCTTTCATGGCAACATTGGAAAATATCAAGATTGCCGGCGATCAGAGTAATATCTCGGGAGTTAACCATTCTGTTCTTCACGGATTTAATTACTCACCTCCTGAAGCTCCGTTCCCCGGATGGATACGTTATGGTACATATTTTAACGAGAGAAATACATGGTGGCCATGGTTTAAGTTATGGTCAGAATACAAGGCACGTATCTCTTATCTCTTGCAAAATGCTGTTTCTCAGTCTGATATTGCTATCTTGCAACCTTTGGCCGACCTGTGGTTGAAAATGGG
>CAZIOB010000126.1:0-8238 GCA_964540755.1 uncultured Prolixibacteraceae bacterium
AGGGGCTTTAGAAGGTCTTTGCCGTACGGACTGGCGCCGGCAATATCCCAGTCGGTCACTCCAGAATCATACAAAGCAAAACCCTCATGATGCTTGGCAGTGATAACCAGGTATTTCATTCCCGCTTCCTTTGCCATGCAGGCCCATTGTTCAGGATCATATTTCACAGGATTGAATTGTTTAGCATACTGTTTATATTCCCCGACCGGAATATGTTCATGTTGCGCTATCCACTCGCTGACCCTGTTAACTTTTTCCCCTTTATAAACTCCTGCCGGCACAGCATAAACACCCCAGTGGATGAACATCCCGAATTTCGCTTCTCTCCACCATTCTATCGGCTGGTTCGCGTTTTCTTTTTGATTTCCTTCAGTATTATGGATGTGTTCTGATTTTTCATCCACCGATTGGAATGTGAACGATAAAGTTAGTAATGCAAACATTGCCAAACTTATCATTATCGAAAAGAAATATTTGTGTTGCTTCATTTGTTTGAAATTTTTATTATTAGCTGTTTATTAACTGTTTGGGGAAATATGTTCTTCATAATAAATTTTAAAGGCAACTGAATTTTATCTGACATGAAAATTTGGTATTTCGATTTTTATTGCCTGATGTTCTTTTGAATATTTTCTTTTTTCTGAGAAAATTCATAATTATACGACGATAAAATTATTAAAAATTTAAGAACATCTGTAATCCTTTTATTCAGATGTTTGTTTTTATTCATTCAAAGGAACAGGTCCTTTGCAGTTAAATAAGATTGGATGGATAATTCAAGAAAGTCGGTTTAATAATTTTAGTTCGATTCTGGTTACAAATTTATATATTTGTGTATTTAACCCTAAACAGCTAAATAAAACTAGTTGCCGGTTAATTATTTTTGTGATGTTAAGATAGACTAAAATGAAACAGCTTGTGATTAATATTCTGGAAGATAAATACTCCTTTTTCAGGAAAGTTTTAAAGAATTTTTCGTTTGTAGAGATCGATGAAAAACAAAGTAAATTTCTTGAATGAGAATCAAAATTAACTCCCCCTAACCGTATAATATGGAAAAGCATAAAGGAGGGTATAAAAGAGGCTGATTTTATTGAAAAGGATAAATTAAAGGCAAAAATTTAACTTATGGTGAATGGGATAAATTGCAGTCGCAAATTTTGACAACAAAATTAGATGGATCAGAAATTTATTTTTTGGGTAAAAAGCATATGGTGAACGAAATCGAGCCATGGATTGCCCATTTGAAATTGGATAAAAACTCAGTGGAAAACATTCTAAAATCCATTGTTGAGGATTAAATTTAAAAATCATTCAATCATAAAAATCCTGTTTAAGACAAATGAAATCCGAAATAGTGCTTTATGATTCTAACAATTTGCCCGAACGAATTGAGGTAAGAATTGAGGATGAAACAGTATGGCTGAATCGCCAACAGCTCGCTGTTTTGTTTGGAAGAGATGTGAAAACCATTGGTAAGCATATTAATAATGTATTCATAGAAGGGGAATTAGTTAAAAAAGTGGTAGTCGCAAAATTTGCGACTACCACTCAGCATGGTGCTATCAAAGGCAAAACTCAAACACAAAACGTGGAGTACTACAATTTGGATGTCATTATTTCGGTTGGCTATCGGGTAAAATCAAAGCAAGGCACACAGTTCAGAATATGGGCAACCAAGGTGTTGCGCGATTATTTACTAAAGGGATATGCTTTAAACCAACGAATAAACCGGATTGAAAACAATGTTGAAAATTTGGCAGAAAAAGTTAATGAAATTTCGTTACAGATACAATCTGCAGAAATTCCCACTCAAGGTGTGTTCTTTGACGGACAAGTATTTGATGCTTATGAACTCACTTCTAAAATTATACGCTCTGCAAAAAAAAATATTGTACTGATAGATAACTACATTGATGAAAGTACACTTACACATTTAGGTAAGAAAAAAAATGAGGTTAAAGTCATTTTATTGACCAAAAATATAAGTAAGCCTTTGGCACTGGATGTTAAAAAAGCCAATGAGCAATATGGCAATTATGTAATAAATGCCTTTAGTAAAAGCCATGACCGCTTTTTGATCATTGATGAATCGGAAATTTATCATCTCGGGGCTTCCCTAAAAGATTTGGGCAAAAAATGGTTTGCATTCTCAAAATTGGATAAAAACTCAGTGGAAAACATATTAAAGTCAATAGCCAGAGAGTAAAGAAATTAATGCCGGATTTGTATTTTTCTGAATTTTTAAGGATGGGGAGGGGGAGTTCCTTTTTCCAAAGCACCCTATGCGTCCCTTGTGACAAGAATTTTTACTGTTTTACATGATCTAAAGCTTTTTCCGGGATCATTTCATGTCTTCCTTCAAATACGGTTACCCGCACTTTATCGAGGTATTGTTTGATGAAAAGAATATCTCCCTGATTTGTGAGTGCCGGATTCATAATATCGGTATTACGGCGTTCAACCAGCTTAAGCATCTCTTCAACAGGTATTAAATATTTTTTGGCCATGGGATCAAAATCGAGTACCACTTTATTGTAGAATTTCAGACTTTGGGTGATTGGAACCGATCCTTTATAACCATCATGGATTCCTGTATAAATATACAATTTGCTGTTTTTTCTCTTTTCAACAGGAGTCGTCATGAAAAATGGTGAACGTTTTGTTGCTTCTTGTTCATCGAAATAATAATCATCCCCTTCAAATTTCTTACCGGTGGTCGCCTGGGCTAAATCCCGCGCATATTTCTGCCTCCTGCCCACCGATTCATAATACCAATCGACCAGATTCGAAATAGGTACCCATGCTGAAAAGGTTTTTATCTGATGCCTGACCTTCATCCAGGAAAGGAGAGTGGCATAGCCTCCTCCGCTTGTGCCCACGATGTGTATATTTTCTGTGTCAACATTCCCGTTCTCAATAGCATAATCTATTGCATCATTAATATCGGCTGTTACCAGCGGACTTCCGCAGGCTTCCGGTGCATTGTTCGGTCCACGGAAATGAGGATGGATATAATTATAATCATTTTCAATACATATCCATGAGAGGGTGTCTTTTTGTGCATAACTCCCGCTCCAGGTGTGAAGGCTGACAACCAGGGGCATGGGAGTTTCTGATTTTGCCCTGTAAAAGTATGCCGGTTGAACAGCCTTGTCGGCCGAAGAGATGATTTCCACTTTTTTACATTCGGGAGGCCAGTCTGAGGATCTGGTATCATCCCATTCGGGATTATTTTGTGCCATTGCTGTGGTTATGATCAGCAGACAGGCAGATGATAAGGTTGGATATATGCTATAACTCATTTAGAAAATCTTCAGCCGATTGTTTTTCTATTTTGCCTTCCTGCATAAGTTTAACCTGATTTAAACTATTTTGCAGTTTCCCCAATGCCTTATTGTCAACTTCCGGCACCTCCACATAGTCAAGTGTTTTAATAAACTCCAGAAATGCATGGAATTTACTATCTTTTATATTTAATGTAAGTTGTTTCATACTGATGTGGTATTTATGCAAATATCTGTTTTGTTTTAACAATTTTGTATTACCACAAAATTAAATAAAATTTTTTCAAATATATAAAGTGAAATTTTAATGAAACTATACAGAAAGCTTTAATATTGGGAATCGTAATAAAAAGTTTTGAAAACGCAGCCATCACCAGGTGAAAAAACTTTATAAGAAGAATTATCACGGATAAAATTATTTTACGTCAATCCATATAAATCTGTGTTGTCAGAGTTCCATTCTTTATAGGACGCAGATCAGGCTGATTTATTATGATTATCGCTGATTAATTAATAATTGGATACAGTTGATTGAAAAATAGTTCTTATCTGTAAACATTTTTCCGGTGCCCAATTCGAATTATTTTGACAGTATGATCATTTTCATATATTTCGTAAATAATTCTATACTTACCCTGACGTATTCGAAATGCTGGCCTTCCTTTCAATTTTTTATAACCATGTGGACGGGGATTTTCAGAAAGTTTTACTATTTTGGATTTAATCGCGCGATAATCATTGGACGGTAATAATTCCAACTGTTTTATGGCTCCACATAAGATATTAACTTTATATATCATTACGTTTCGCTTCAATTTCTTTGAAGGCCTGTTCTGCAGGAATAGCTTCTTCATTCCTGGAAACTGCTTCGTCATAAGCTTTTAAATCTTCCAATTCTTCTAACTTTTCCATTATTTCATTATAATCCCGAATAGGCAAGATAACGCTTAATTTTCTTCCTTTTGTGTCTGTAATATATTGTGTTTTCATACTGTTATAATTATTTATTTTAAAGGAATGGTCTGGAACTCGCAAGTATTTTAATCGTCACCTTGAGCATAAATATTTTACATGCTAGTTTCATAAGAAATATTCCTTGAAGACAAAATTAATAAAAATTTTTGGGGGTTATAAAGAAAGTAAAGTATTTGAATGCAGCTGACACTGTTCCCATTTTCCCGGTATGTTCTTTTGCTACATTCTTTACCGGGGTCTAAGAGCATTTCATGAAAAATTTATCCTGTTTCTTATTGAAAATAATTTCTTACGAGACCTTTTTTTTCGGAAAGAGTGTAGTTTTTATCTTTTCTTTTTGGGCTGAAAACACTAAAGTGATATTACCAGCAATTCTTTCCCAAGCTTATGAAAAGCCCGGGCAATTTTGTCAGATTGCCTTTTTCTGGGTATGCTTTCACCTGAAGCATAGCGCTGTAATTGCCGTTGATTTATACCGGTAAGACGCTCTAAAGCCGACATTGTAAATATTCCTTTATAGTGTTGCAGTAAACTGGTTGCATCAAATTTAAATACTAACTCATAATCTTTATTAAAGATTTCAGGCAATGTATCCCCAAATTCCCGGCTTATGCTTAAATGCTCATCAACAGCCGATTTAATGTTATTCTGTAATTGTTCAAAATTATCGCCTACCGCCACACATCCAGGCAATAAATCGATATAAGCTGAATAGTTGTTTTCTGTTATTTCTACAGTTACAGTTACCTTTTCCATTTTTCTACCGTTTTAGCAGACTTTATGCCAAACCTGCTTGTTTTAAAATACTTTTTGCAGTATTGGGAGCTAAATCTTTGTTCCCATGTACCGGTACCGTCACTATCCCTTTTTTTAGCGGATGTCCGTAATGCCTGTGACTTCTTGTTTGTCTCACTAAATACCAACCATCTTTTTCTATATGACTGATAATTTCTTTTGTTTTCCAAACACGCATTATAATATATTATCCGGGGATTAACAATTCAAATATAGTTGTATTTTTACAACTATCCAAAGCTTTTTTGTTTTTATATTCAGAGGATCGGGGATTTTAGATTATTTTTGTAATTACCCTGACGGATCCGAAAGACTGACCCGCCTTTCAACTTACATGGGCAATTTAAACTTCATGGTCACTTCTCCCGTCGCTTTGTTTATTTCAATTTTTTGGTTTTCTATACCCATATCTTTACCGGTGGCCATTTTAAACAGGCCAGACAAAAATTGCATACCGTTGTTCATTACTTTTTCGAGATCTTCAGCAGATTTATTAATACTATGGCCATTTCCCCCGGAAGGTTCATTTACCACCGCTGCATGTGGCTCGGGAGCATCTTCTGAAAGATCAATCTCGTCTGTTGGCTTTTGTTCATTAACTGCCTGTGTCATTTTCATTTCCCCGAGTTCTTCCGGGATTTCTGCATATATCTTTTCCTGTTGTTCAGTTTCATTCACGAATTCTTCAAGCTGCTGAATAAACTGTGAACGGCCTTTTGTGCTGAAATCAACGAAATTGGTTTGCGCCTTGTCGCCGAGCACACCATCGAACAGACTCTGCTTCACCAGGAGTCCCAATGCGATTTTTTCTTCAATGGAATTCCTTGTAATTAAATTGTAAATAGTTAGTTTATTGCTTTTCTGGCCAATGCGGTCTATACGTCCGATGCGCTGGTTCTTTTTGGCCGGATTCCATGGCAGTTCGAAATTAATAAGCGTATCGGCCACCTGCAGGTTCAGTCCAGATCCGCCTGCTTCAGTGGATAGAAATATTTTAAACTGTGGATTGGTTTCAAATTTCCGGATGAGCTCTCCGCGCGATTTAACCGGTATTTTTCCGTTCAGCTCCACAAAACCGATATTGTTTTCCCGGAGGATCCTTCCTATCAGTTTATGCACTTTTACCCATTCCGAAAAAATAATTATTTTAACCTCACGGTTTGCTATATCCAGTTTTTCAAGCAATATGTCTTCCAGCTTTTCAAGTTTCGGTGATTCATTGGTTTCATCGTCAATAAGATAAGTGGAGTCGCATACCATGCGCATGCTGGCAAGAAGCAGTTGCATTTTTTGCATATCATAGGGGGTGAGGAATTTCTTCCGGAGGATTGATGCCAGGCCTTTTGCATAAGATGCATGGTAATCAGCCTGCAAAGGAGAAAGTCCCACGTTTATGTCAATCTGGCGCAGGTTGGGCAACTGGTCGATTACTTTGCGTTTTTCACGGCGCAGTAATACTTTTTCCAGCTTCTTATTCAATTTCTGCAGATTGTAGTAACCGTTTATTTTGTTGTGGCGTTCGGGATCGAACAGGCAGTGCTGATATGAAAATTCCCAGAGAGGTCCGAAAAATTGGGGATCAAGAATACTCATGACCGAAAATATATCAATGAGCCGGTTTTCGATCGGAGTTCCTGTAATAGCCAGTTTATGTTTAGCTTCCAGTCTCTTAAGAGAAGCTGCTGTTTTAGTTTCGTAGTTCTTTGCCCGTTGGGCCTCATCAAGGATAAGGAAATCCATACCTGCTTTATTGATTGCCTGCTGGTCGCGCAGCACTGTTTCATAATTCACAATAAAAAAGAAAGGTTCCTTTTGTAGATACTGCTTCGCCCTTTCATCAGGAAATCCCTGAACTACCAGCGCTGTTTCCCCGGAAAATTTTTCCACCTCTTTTTTCCACTGTTCTTTTAATGATGCAGGACACACTACCAGTGTTTTTTTAAATCCGAAGATTTGCTTTTTCAGGATAGCTGTAGCAATGGCCTGGATCGTTTTACCAAGTCCCATCTCGTCGGCTATAATGGCATTTTTACGAAACAGCGCAAACTCAACACCCTCCTTTTGATAAGGATACAGATCAGCATTGATCATGCTAAAATCCGGAATATGCCGGTCGCGGAGACTTATGAGCATTTCCCTTTCAAAAGCTGCTTCCACTTTTTCAGCCACTTCAGGCCTGATGCGGATATGCGGAAATCCGGCGGCCTCTTCTATAAATTTGAGAAATCCAGTTATTTGTTGATCCTCAATATACCTGGAATCTTTAAAGTACCTTGAGATCAGCAATTTTTCGTCGATAGGTAATTGATGAGGATAGTGCCAGGTAATTTTATAGTCATTCAACGGATCACAATAAACCTCCACAAACGGATAGGTTTTTGTTAATTTGCTGTATAATGTTTTATCATCCTTTAACTTCCTGAAAGCATACATTATATGTTTGGTTGTGCCCAGTTTGTTCAGCCGCGCATCCATGCTGTCGCTGTATCCGGTTTCATTCCCGAAGTCGCGTAAAAACACTTTATATTTTACTCCTTTTTCATTAGTAAGGAAATGGTCGCCATAGATATTATCAGCCCACCGGATATGGTATTCCGCTTTATCGGCCTTTTGCTTTCTTTCGGCCAGTACCCTTTTTATCATCCCCTTCCGGGTATATTTTTTATGCTCCAGATATTCTTTCGGATTTAATAATTGGGTTTCATTTTCTACCTGCAACAGGCAGGCATATGAATGCTTGTCCCATTCCACAGGCTCGTTTCCGCATTTCGGGGAAATAACGCCATTGTATTCCTGACTTTCCTCCGGCAAGCTGATATAAAGGGAATATTCGTCCGTTTCATTATCCATCTCATCGGCTACAATCAGGTCAAATCGTGAAGCAGACTGGGCCAGAATCTGGCATCGCCCGTTATTAAAAATAATTTCTCCCAATGCCCGCTCGTGAGGTGGAAGTGTATTTTTTAGCATTTCTTTCTGGGCTGAAATAATCTTTTTTATTTGCATTTGAAATATTTTTTTTGGAAAAATGATGTCTGTCAAAAAATCTTGAATATTATTAAAAGATAAGCAAATTCAAATTAGAACACATAATAATAAAGTATTTTGAGTATGTTTTAATAATAACCGAAGGAATTTTTATCAGGTTTTTTTCAACAATTTGTTGTAATTTGCAACAATT